>NZ_CAWNTB010000033.1:0-44617 GCF_963877065.1 Vibrio sp. V01_P9A10T6 | reverse complement strand
CGGTAGCATCGTTCAATATTCCAGAAAAAGGGCAGGTAGTTCGACTTAAGGGTGGGCAGTTCTCAGGAATTGATGCCATTTACCAAGAGCCCGATGGTGAGACGCGATCGATTATGCTGGTTAAAATGATCAGCCAAGTGATACCGATGAGCATTGATAATAAACATTTAGAATTAGATTCGTGATTGACTCTCTACAGTAAGCTCTTTAGACAAATAAAAGGCGCATTTTGCGCCTTTTATTTGCTTTATTAGCCAGCGTTTTGGTTAGTACGCTTCATTATGCACCGCTTTGACAGCTCGGCCTGACGGGTCAATACAATTTTTAAAGGATTCATCCCACTCTATTGCTTTGGCGGAAGAACAAGCTACAGAAGGACCTCCAGGAACGCATTGTGCAGCAGACTCTAACGGGAACAGCTCTTCGAAGATCTCGCGGTAAACATACCCTTCTTTTGTCGCTGGAGTATTATATGGGAAGCGGTATTTTGCTGTTTCCATCTGTTGATCGGTAACTTTTTCTTCAGCAACACTCTTTAGTGTGTCAATCCAGCTATAGCCCACACCATCGGAAAATTGCTCTTTTTGACGCCAAGCAATCGAGGCTGGCAGATAATCTTCAAAGCACTCACGTAGAATGTGTTTTTCCATCTTGCCATTGCCACACATTTTGTCAGCAGGGTTAAGCCTCATTGCAACATCAATAAACTCTTTGTCTAGGAAAGGAACGCGTCCTTCCACTCCCCAAGCCGCTAAAGATTTATTAGCGCGAGCGCAGTCAAACAAGTTCAACGCCAGCAGTTTACGCACAGTTTCTTCGTGGAATTCTTGCGCGTTTGGTGCTTTGTGGAAGTATAAGTAACCACCGAAGATCTCATCCGCTCCTTCGCCGGAAAGTACCATTTTGATACCCATGGCTTTGATTTTTCGCCCCATCAAATACATCGGAGTAGAGGCTCGAATTGTCGTCACGTCATACGTTTCAATATGGTAAATAACATCACGAATAGCATCTAAACCCTCTTGGATGGTATAAGTCATTTCGTGGTGTACAGTGCCAATTTTTTCAGCAACTTCGCGAGCCGCTTTAAGGTCTGGAGCACCGTCTAAACCCACCGCAAAAGAGTGAAGCTGTGGCCACCATGCTTCTGATTGTTCATCATCTTCAATTCGCATTGCAGCGTAACGTTTCGCAATGGCTGACGTAATTGAAGAGTCCAATCCTCCAGAAAGCAAAACACCATAAGGTACATCTGTCATCAGTTGGCGCTTCACGGCCGCTTCTAATGCTTGTTTTAGCTCTTCTTTACTGCTGCTATTGCCTTGGACTGCCGCATATTCATTCCAATCTCGAATATAGTAGCGTTGTGCACCTGCCTCTTTCGAGCTGTAGTAACTACCAGGAGGAAATTCACTGATAGTTTTGCAAATGCTTACCAAAGCTTTCATTTCGGATGCAATGTAGTAGTTACCGTGTTCGTCATGGCCTTGGTAAAGAGGAATGATACCAATATGGTCACGCCCGATGAGGTACTCATCTTTTTCTTCATCATAGAGCACAAAGGCAAAGATGCCGTTGAGTTCTTCAAGCAGCGCGGCACCCATGTCTGCATAAAGCGCTAATATCACTTCACAGTCAGAGTCGGTTTGAAAATCGTATTTACCTTGGTAACGAGCACGAATTTCTTTGTGGTTATAAATCTCACCATTGACCGCTAATATGTGCTTTTTATTTGGGCTGTAAAGTGGTTGTGCGCCGCTGTTTAAACCGACAATAGAAAGGCGCTCATGAGCCAAGATTGCTTTTTCTGAAGCATAGATGCCAGACCAGTCAGGGCCGCGGTGACGCATTTTTTTAGACATCTCTAGCGCTATTGGGCGTAACGCTGTTGCATCACTTTTAATATCAAGAATGCCAAATATAGAACACATACAACTTCCTTTTGATGATTTTTAATCTGTTGGACCTAATTTGCCATTCTGGTTAAAAAAAGCAACCATATGGTGTCGTTAATATCACATAAGATGCATCTTGGTGAATTTTATTTAATTAATATGCGCTTTGTATGAATTTTTTCTATTTGTTTTCTGTTTTTGAGCGATGGTGGGTAAATTATGCCCAACTAAGCTCTGGGGCCGTATTGAGTTGGGCATAGAAATGACAATGTTTTACCTAAAAATTGCGATGGCTTACCTAGATATTATTACGGTTTAGTAAAATTAGGTTGGAGCTGTTTACATACGTGACGGGCAAAACCGCTACCCGCTTCGCTATAGATGTTGAATGCCGCATCAACACCACTTTCCAATAGTGATTCCAATTGGTCTGGGTATTCGGCGATGGCTGCGATTTGTCCTTTAAAATTACGGTGTTGTAACTGCGATAGCGCGATTTGGTTACCCTGATGATGCGGCATAGCAAGTAGTACGAGTTTTACATTACCAGTGTCTAGAATACGCTCCCAAAAATCAGGGTCGGTTGCATCACCAGCAATAACATTGCGCCCTTGTGAGCGGTGATCATGAGCAACCTCTTCTCGGACTTCTATGCCTAAACTTATTTTGCCATAACGAGAGCGCAACTCATCATATGCACCGGTACCGATGCGGCCCATCCCTAATATGAGTACCTGAGCATGGCCTGGATTAATTAATTGATCTTTGGTGTTGAGTTTTTCAGCGGCATGTTCTTTGAGCCATTGCCGTGAATGTTGATAGAGTTCATGGCCTTTACGGCTTATTGGGGCTGCGATTACAAATGAAATGGATACCGCAATGGCCAGTGCGACCAATATGTCACCCGACATCCATCCCATTTTGAAAGCAAGCCCCCCCACAATCAGTCCGAATTCACTGAAATTGAATAAAGACAAGGTGGCTAACAATGAGGTTCTCACTCGGAATTTAAAGCGGTTGAGTACCCAAAAATAGAGGATACCTTTGATGGGAAGCAGCAGTAAGAGCAACAATGCGAGCGCAAACCCAGTCATTGTGGGCTGCTCTGATAGTCCAATGTTGAGGAAAAAGCAGACGAGAAACAGCTCTTTTAGATTAAAGAGTGATTTTGACAACTCAGATGCTTTGGGATGGCCTGCTAGCAGCATGCCTAAAATCAGAGCACCAAGATCGGGTTTCATCCCAACCAATTCAAATGATCCTGCTCCGACCACTAAGGCAAAAAATATACCAAACAGAACAAGCATTTCACCGTGACCAACCCAGTCGAGCAGTTTGTAAAATAGTGGTCGCATAAAGGGTAGGATCAATAAAGTGGCAGCGTACCAATGAGGAAGTTTTCCTGTCGAGACGGTTAAAAATATGACAGCAAAGATATCTTGCATCACAAGAATACCGATGGCGATAGTGGCGTATGTCGCGTTCATTTCTCCTTTCTCTTGCAGTGATTTCACCGCAAAAACAGTACTGGAGAATGACAAAGCAAAACCAAGCAGAACTAATTGTTCAATTGACATCGAGGCCAGAGAGCTAACCCCTAAATATTTGAATATCAATAAAGCAATGCTGAAAATCCCTGTCGAAAGGAGGTTATGAACCGTGGCACCAGCCCAAATCTCTCTCGCAAGTAAGGTTTTAATCTCTAGCTTAAGTCCAATTGTGAACAGCAATAAGGTAACCCCTAGATCGGCTAGGGTCAGAATGGTATCGCTGCTGTGGTAGCCAGCAGCATTAAGGCCAAACCCAGCAACTAAAAAGCCAACCAACGGAGGTAAATTACATTTCAAGGCAATAAACCCTGCGAAAAAAGCCGTTGAAATTAGGATAAGTTCCATAAATTCCTTTAGTAATGCTTTGGTTTAAAAATAATGTTTTGGTTGTAAAAAAGGCTGTGTCATGACGACACAGCCTTTTATTATAATTCAATCGGTTGCTTAATCGCCAAGTAATTTTTGAAGTAAAACACCATTTAACATTGCCCGTTTAATCATAGCAAATGCACCTATGGTTGGTTGTTTATCAATCTGCGACGCGACTATGGGTAAATTGGTGTGGAAAGTTTTGAGTGATTGATTCTCTACATTTCGTTGAATCGCGGGGAATACGATCTCTTGAGCGGCTGTAATTTGACCTGCAATTACCACTTTTTGTGGGTTGAACAAGTTGATGGTCATCGCAATGGCTTTACCGAGTTGATTACCCACTCGAATTAAGCTCTGTTTTGCTAGCTCATCACCGAGATTGGCGTGCTCACATACATCATTGATGGTAATGCTCTCTATATTCGCTAGGCTAGATTCATAGCCCTGAGCAATCAGTTTTTTAACACGAGATATAATAGCCGGGTTTGCGGCTACCGTTTCTAAACAGCCGAAATTTCCGCATTGACACTGTTCGCCGAGTGGGTCGATTTGGATATGACCAATTTCACCTACGTTACGGTTATAGCCTAGGAATACTTGACCATTGACGATAATGCCAGCCCCAGTTCCTCGGTGAACGCTGACTAGGATAGAGTCTTGACAGTCTTTGCTGGCACCAAAATAATGTTCGGCAAGCGCCATACCGCGCACGTCGTTGCCAACAAAACATTCAACATGAAAATTATCACGAATGATGTCACCTAAAGCGAGTGCATCAATAGCAATATTGGGCATGTATTCTACGACACCCGTTTCTGGGTTGACTAAGCCGGGTAGGGCAATACCAATGGCAATGAACTGTTCGATTCGCTCTTGCTGTTGTTTGATAAAGGTATTGAGGTGGAAAAGGAGCCCCTCAATTAATTGTGTTTGGTGAGAATAGTGAAACTCGTGATAGTCCGACGCGAGTTCTTTGCCCCCTAAATTATACAGGCTGAGCTGAATGTAATCTCGGCCTAAACGTACGGCGACAGAGTGAAAAGGGGCGACTTCGGTTGTTAAGGAGATGGCTCTACGTCCGCCAGTAGAGGCTTGTTGTGCGACCTCTTTAATGAGGCCGCGTTCTAGAAGTTGGCGGGTTATTTTTGTAACACTTGCTGGAGCAAGTTGGCTCACATCGGCAACTTGAATACGAGATATCGGACCTTGTAGGTCGATCAATCGGTACACTGCTGCGCTGTTGAGTTGTTTGACTAAATCTACGTTACCTATTTGTCCGCCATTCATTATCAATTGTGCTCGTATTGTCCGTTAACAACCGTCGCCTGAACATTGAAGTCTCTATCAAATGCAGTGAGGTTCGCCACCATGCCTTTTTTTACTCGGCCTAGTTTGTGATCCACACCAATTGCTTTTGCCGGATACAGAGTTGCCATCCGCAGAGCTTCGTCCAATGCGATACCAACGTGCTCAACAGTGTTTTGCACTGCCTCAATCATAGTGAGTGCTGAGCCGCCCAGTGTGCCGTTTTCATCAACACACTTACCATCACGGTAATATACTTTCTTACCGACAAAAATAAAGTAATCCATGTTAGCGCCTGCAGGAGCTGTGGCATCGGTCACTAATACAAGCTTTTCGCCTTTGATTTTGTGAGCAATTCTGATGTTAGCATAATCAACATGAAAGCCATCAGCAATAATGCCAGCATAAACTTCTGGGGTGTCATAAATTGCACCAACGACACCGGGTTCACGTCCAACCATCGGCGTCATGGCATTAAATAAGTGTGTGGCAAAGGTGATGCCTGATTCAAAGCTTTTACGTGCTTCAGTATAAGTTGCGTTAGTGTGACCAATCGATACCACAATGCCAGCTTTCACCAGACGTTCAATGTGTTCTGGATTGTTGTGCTCTGGCGCCAATGTCACTTTAGCAATCACATCGCTATTTTCACACATAGTGGCGATCATGTTGTCATCTGAAGGGCGGATGAAATCCACACTGTGAATGCCCTTTTTCATCACATTAAGATATGGCCCTTCAAGGTGTAAACCCAGTGATTGGTTTTTATATTGAGAGTGATATTCACGTGCGGCAGAAATCGCTTTGCGCATGTCTTCGTCTGAAGAGGTGATTAACGTTGGTAAAAAGCTTGTGCATCCTGATTTTAGGTTGGCTTTATGCATGATCTGCATCGTAGTCGCGGTTACTTCATCATTCAGCATCACACCGCCACAACCATTCAATTGCAGGTCGATAAAGCCTGGGCTTAGGTTTGCACCACTTAAATCTTGTGTCGTTATATCTTGTGGTAAATCCGCAATAGGACAGACCGCTTCAATCAACTCGTTGTTGATAATCACAGCATGGTCAACTAGCACATCACTGCCAGTGTAGATTTTACAGTTAGTTAGTGCGTACATAATCATCAAATCCTTATCTATCAATATTTTATAAATTTGGCGAGGCGACGAAATGAAAGATGGAATGTGCCAGTACGGTGCTTTCTTTTCTTACTTCAATTAGGTCGCGAATTATCTTGCTAGCAAACAGCCAATGCTGGATGACATTAAAATTAAGTGCTCGTTTTGACTGGGTTATTTGATGGTTATAGTTTGCATTTTATACGAAAAAAGCCAGTCGGGGTTGTTTAGCTTACATGCTATTCGACGATGAAACAGGCAAATATTATCGCCTAATTTCCATTTTTTTTAATTGTAAAATAAGTTTTATGATCTCGCTAGCAAAAACCTTGGTATTTGGCAGATTGTGGTGATTATGATCACAAATGATAAGGTTTTAATTTGCGGAGCAAAATTAATATCATAAACTGAGTTTGACTAAATTGAGCGACTAAAATAAGTGGCTCAACCAAATACAAAAAATCCTAAATCCTATAGGGGGAACTTAAGGTGAATATTCTTGGATACTTTCAAAAAGTAGGCAAGGCGTTGATGGTACCAGTTGCCACATTGCCAGCTGCCGCGATACTAATGGGTATTGGTTATTGGATCGACCCAAATGGGTGGGGTTCAAACAGTGCCTTGGCTGCATTCCTGATTAAAGCAGGTGCTGCAATCATTGATAACATGTCTGTACTGTTTGCTGTTGGTGTGGCTTACGGTATGTCTAAAGATAAAGACGGTGCTGCTGCATTGTCGGGTTTTGTTGGTTTCTTAGTCGTGACGACTTTGCTTTCTCCAGGAGCCGTTGCACAGATCCAAGGTATTGATCCAAGCGCAGTTCCTGCTGCTTTTGGTAAAATCAACAACCAGTTTGTTGGTATTTTAGTCGGTATTGTTTCTGCTGAAATCTACAATCGCTTCTCTACTGTAGAATTGCATAAAGCATTAGCCTTCTTCTCTGGCAAACGCCTAGTACCTATTTTGACGTCGTTTGCTGGTATTTTTATCGCCTTCGTTCTGATGTATGTATGGCCGCATGTTTATGGTGGTCTAGTATCGTTTGGTGAATCGATTCAAGGTCTAGGTTCTGCGGGTGCAGGTATCTATGCGTTCTTTAACCGTTTGCTAATCCCTGTTGGTCTTCATCACGCGCTGAACTCAGTATTCTGGTTTGACGTTGCGGGTATTAACGACATTCCTAACTTCCTAGGTGGTGCAAAATCTATCGCTGAGGGTACTGGTATCCCAGGCGTAACGGGTATGTACCAAGCAGGCTTCTTCCCTATTATGATGTTTGGTCTACCTGGTGCGGCATTGGCTATTTACCACACATCTACAGCGAAGAATAAAGAGAAAGTTGCTTCTATCATGATTGCAGCTGGTTTTGCTTCATTCTTTACCGGTGTAACTGAACCTCTAGAATTCTCGTTCATGTTCCTTGCTCCTGCACTATATGTACTGCATGCAGCATTGACGGGTCTATCAGTATTCATTGCTGCTTCAATGCAGTGGATTGCGGGTTTCGGTTTCTCTGCAGGCCTTGTGGATATGGTATTGTCATCACGTAACCCACTGGCGGTTAATTGGTACATGCTAATAGTTCAAGGTATTGTGTTCTTTGCTTTGTACTATGTGATTTTCCGTACCGTTATTTTGAAATTTGGCCTTAAAACACCAGGTCGCGAAGATGACGACAGCGATAGCAAAGTATCAGGCGCGAAAGAGTCTTCTGAGCTCGCTAAACAATACCTTAAAGCTCTAGGCGGTCACAGCAACCTATCTAACATCGATGCTTGTATCACTCGCTTACGTTTATCTGTCAATGACATGAGCATTATCGACGAGAAAACATTAAAAGCATTGGGTGCCATGGGTGTGGTGAAACTGGGTACTAATAACCTACAAGTTATCTTAGGCCCTCTTGCTGAAATCGTTGCTGGTGAGATGAAGTCTATCAATGCAAACGAAGATCTTTCTAGCGTGAAACTTCCTTAGTCTTAATCGCAACGGATGATTAGGTTATTTTAAAGCCTCTGCTTCATGCAGAGGCTTTTCTTATTCATCAAATGAGCGCTATTCAAATTTAAGACTGCCCACAACGGTAGCTTTTGCCTATTTCTTACGCCCTTTGCCTGAAATTTTGCTTAGCCTAGCCAGACAAAAGGCAATGTCTTGAAATAATCGCATGAAATGCCCACTTTTTATTGTGCAAGAGCGGATAATTGTGGATCATTAGCGACAAACTTTCTGTTTCTGCAAGCATTGCTGCTCTTACATACAGAAAAATCTTCTGACGATACTAAATAATTTTGAGGTGCTATAGATGAGTGAAGCTGAGGCTCGTCCATCGAATTTTATTCGCCAAATCATTGATAAAGATTTAGCGGATGGCAAACACACAAGTGTGCATACTCGTTTTCCGCCCGAGCCAAATGGTTACCTGCACATCGGTCATGCTAAATCTATCTGCTTAAACTTTGGTATTGCTCAGGACTATCAGGGACAGTGTAATTTACGTTTTGACGATACAAACCCTGAAAAAGAAGATATGGAGTACGTTGAGTCAATCAAAGCTGACGTGAAATGGCTCGGCTTCCAATGGTCTGGTGATGTTTGTTATTCGTCAGATTATTTTGACAAACTATACCAATACGCGGTTGAGTTGATCCAAAAAGGTCTGGCTTATGTTGAAGAGCTCAGTCCAGAAGAGATCCGTGAATATCGAGGTACATTGACTCAAGCAGGTAAGCCAAGTCCGTACCGCGATCGCAGCATTGAAGAAAACCTAGCGCTATTTGAGAAAATGCGCGCTGGTGGTTTCGAAGAAGGCAAAGCGTGCCTACGTGCCAAGATTGACATGGCATCATCCTTTATGGTGATGCGCGATCCTGTGCTTTACCGTGTTCGTTTCGCTGAGCATCACCAAACGGGTAATAAATGGTGCATTTATCCAATGTACGATTTTACCCACTGTATCTCGGATGCCTTGGAAGGGATCACGCACTCAATTTGTACCCTAGAGTTTCAAGATAACCGCCGTCTGTACGATTGGGTGTTGGAAAATATCACGATTGATTGTCGACCACATCAGTATGAGTTTAGCCGTTTAAACCTTGAATACACGGTAATGTCTAAGCGTAAACTAAACCAGCTGGTTACGGAAAAATTAGTGGATGGTTGGGATGACCCACGTATGCCGACGATTTCAGGTTTACGCCGCCGTGGATTCACACCAGCATCGATTCGTGAGTTTTGCAAACGCATAGGTGTGACAAAACAGGAAAATATGATCGAATTCAGTTCGTTAGAGTCTTGTATCCGTGAAGACTTAAACGAACATGCGCCTCGCGCCATGGCGGTTCTTGACCCTGTAAAAGTGGTGATAGAAAACTTTGAGGCGGGTAAAGTCGAGACGTTAACGCTGGCAAATCATCCAAACAAGCCTGAAATGGGCGAACGTGAAGTTCCATTTACTCGCGAATTGTGGATTGAACGTGAAGATTTCCGTGAAGAAGGCAACAAGAAATACAAACGTTTAGTGCTAGGCAAAGAAGTTCGCTTACGCGGCGCTTACGTAATAAAAGCAGAGCGCATTGAAAAAGATGCACAAGGCAATATTACGACAATATTCTGCACTTACGATGTGGATACTCTGGGTAAAAACCCGGCTGATGGACGCAAAGTAAAAGGTGTTATTCATTGGGTATCCGCCGATAAAGCCTTGCCAGCTGAAATTCGTTTGTATGATCGCCTATTTACCGTTCCCAACCCGGCGGCGGCTGACAACTTTGCCGAAACCATTAACCCAGATTCATTGGTTAAAATTAATGGTTTTGTTGAGCCTAGTTTGGTGTCGGCACATGCGGAGCAAGGTTATCAGTTTGAGCGCATGGGTTATTTCTGTGCTGACTCGAAAGATTCTAAACCAGAAGCGTTGGTTTTTAACCGCACAGTGGGTCTACGTGACACTTGGGCAAAAATAGACGCAGAGTAAGCTTAAGTACTATTTAAAAAGGTCAGCCAATGCTGGCCTTTCTTTTTATTATGGTACTGTTTTTGTCTGAGCAAGCTCACTTAGCGGGGAAAAATGTGTGAGATTCCTGCGATTATCGTAGTCGTGACACATTTTTTACCTTGCGTCCTATAGTTTTGCTAGCGTTATCCGATATATTAAACAGATCATCGTATTTATTTATTCCAAGCACATAGCTGAGCCTTATATGCGTCAAATTTTTCAGCGTCTACTGTTGCCGATAGCAATGGTTGCCGTGACTCAGACTTCTATCGTTAGTGCCGAGAGCATTCGCCTGGTTGGGCCGAATGGTGAGATCCAGTCTTCTCCTCAATTTTCAGAAAATCTCACTCAAACTCGTAATCTTCAGCAGGCTAATAGCCAACCATCGACGTTTTTTGGGCCAACCTTAGACAGCGACACTTTGTGGTCTATTGCCACTCGACTACGCCCATCGAATAACGTCACTGTACAACAAACCCTGCTGGCCATTTATCGGCTAAACCCTCAGGCGTTCGAAAATCAAAATATTCACAGTTTGATTCCGGGTAGCAACTTACGTGTTCCATCATTGGCACAGGTAAATAGTGCGCCCACCCAAGAAGCGGTCAATATCATGGCCGCGCATCAAGCCAAATTGAATGCTAATACGGCGCAGCCAACAGCGCCTGTTACTGCTGCTTCTACAGCTTTGCCTGAAAAAACAATTGCCTCTACTGTCGCTCAACCAGTTGTTGAAAAGACGAAGAGTGAACCTGTGCTAAAAGATATTGGCACACAAGTTGTAAAATCTGATACTGAATTACTGGCGCTTGAAGAGAAAAATCATAAGTTACGTTTGATGCTGGCAGATGTTCAATCTGAAGTCGATGCACTCAAAGGAGAACTCGGTGACGAAAACCGCATTCGCTCTGAAGTTGAAAAGCTACTTGATGAAGAACGTAGAAAAGCACTAGAGGCGCAAAAGCTTGCACCAAGTGCACTTGATCAACTGCTTTCCAACTCTTGGTTGGTCGCCGCTCTCGCCCTTATTCCTGGTCTGTTAATTGGTTTACTGGTTGTGATGTTGCTTGGCCGCCGATCCAAGCCAACGGAGCAGCCTGTTGTCACTCAAGGTAATCAAGAGCCCATAACGCCAATGGCTGCTGGCAGCCTTGAAGATATTGACGATGATTTAATGTTGGATGATGACTTGTTTGGTGAGTCTGATGATAGTGAGAAGTTATTTGGTGACGACATCACACTGGATGATGAAATCGATGACAACGCTGAGCAAGAATCGGACATTTTTGCCGATTTAGACGATACAGATTTAGACTTCAACCTCGAAGGTGAAGATGGCGAAGACCCATTTGCGAGTATCGGCGATGATGGTGATCTTGCTGCGGATTTAGAAGATTTGACTGCTAGCAGTAACGGCATCAGTGTTGGTGCTGACGAAAAAGCTGTCGGTCTCGATGAGATGGCGCGAGCTTTAGACGAAGCGTTATTAGATGAAGATGATAGCGAAACAGAATTTGATTTATCCGATGATGATGATTCCATTTCTGAAGACGACATTGACGCGTTATTGGCTGGAGATGAGAAAGCTGAAGATCTCGGAAGCGATACTTTAGATCAATCGCTACTTGACGATTTGTTTGCCGCCAATAGTGATGACGATCATCATGATAGTTTTGACTTTGATTCATTATTGGATGAGTCCGAAGATGATTTCAACTTGGATTCAGAAGAGCCTGATCTAGCAAAAACCGGCGGTAACTTCGATTTAAAAGAAGCAGAGCTAGCGTCGGATAGTGAACTTGATGATCTATTCGCAACGATTGAAGCGCAATCTGACCTCACCTCAATAGAAACTGATTCCTCCACTGAAACAGCGCTGCTGGATGAATTATTAGAAGAGCAAGATGAAGACGTCCTAGCAATTGATAGTGACAGTGTCGAACTGCTCGATGAGCTACTCGGTGATGATGAAGAGAACGAGACAGACTTATCGGAAAGCACCGACTTACTTGAAGAACTTGTGCAGCCCGATAAAGACATTGCTTCGAGCGAAGAAGATATTGATGATGTTGACTTCACTGGTGATCAAACTCTGTATGAGTTATTGGGTGAAGAAGCTACGGAATCCGACATTGAAACCGAGCTGGATGAGAATAGTACAGAGCTATTGGACGAACTATTTACTGACAATGGTTCTGAATCACTTGAGTTTGAAAAGGCAGACCAAGAGCAAGAAGGTGCTGAAGATAAGGATAGTCTCGCTGAAGAAGATGGTACGGCATTATTTGAAGAGTTGCTGGAAATCGAGCAGCATGCTCAGAATATCGAAGAGACCGAACAGAAAAATAGCGAGTTGTTGGATAATGGAAACGATAGCGTTGAAGATTCCGAGTTTAACAGCGACATCTTCATTGACGATCTGCTAAGTGCCGCTCCTGAAAAAGATCCTCTACTGGATGATGAACAGATGGGAGTGGTTGATGGCGACATCGATGAAGAATTTATCGACGACTCATTTGATTTTAACCCAGAAATTGAAGGGGCAAGTTATCCGGATCTGAAGCCGAATGAGGAGCAACCTCTAGGCAGCTCGACATCCCCGGAAAAAATAGAACCCGCACAGGTTAGCAAACCAGAAGTCAGCCCTAACGAATTTGGAGTTCCACAAGATGAAGACTGGGACATTGGTGAGCTAGAAGACGAAGAACCAAGCCAAGCTGATGTTGAGCCGCTTCAAACCAATTCAGCAGAATCATCGGCAAAGTACCATGTTGATGATCTCCACGATGACAAGTTAGTGGAGTTCGAAGAAGAAGATCTCCTTGCTTCCTTTAATGAGCCATCGCTAGAAGAACAGTCACAGAGCGAGCTTTCCGAAGTCCAACTGCCAGAGCAGTCAGAAGAAGACGCGCTGGCGGATGCGATAGCTGAGCCTCAAGAGGCGGCGTCAGAGCCTGTTGCTCAAGAAAGTTTTGAAGCGATTGACGAGCAATCCTTACCTGAATTCGGTGAAGAAGATGCACTTGCTTCAATTAGCAAGCCTTCTCTAGATGAAAAGGAAGACGAGAGCGACCTTACGGATCTTGAGCTGCCAGAGTATACAGAAGAAGACGCGCTGGCGGATGCGATAGCCGAGCCTCAAGAAGCGGCGTCAGAGCCTGTTGCTCAAGAAAGTTTTGAAGCGATTGACGAGCAAGCCTTACCTGAATTTAGTGAAGAAGATGCACTTGCTTCAATCAACGAGCCTCCTCTAGAAGAAGAAAAGGAAGACGAGAGCGACCTTACGGATCTTGAGCTGCCAGAGTACACAGAAGAAGACGCACTGGCGGATGCGATAGCCGATCCTCAAGAGGCGGCGTCAGAGCCTGTTGCTCAAGAAAGTTTTGAAGCGATTGACGAGCAATCCTTACCTGAATTTAGTGAAGAAGATGCACTTGCTTCAATTAGCGAGCCTTCTCTAGAAGCAAAGGAAGACGAGAGCGACCTTACGGATCTTGAGCTGCCAGAGTACACAGAAGAAGACGCGCTTGCGGATGCGATAGCCGAGCCTCAAGAAGCGGCGTCAGAACCTGTTGCTCAAGAAAGTTTTGAAGCGATTGACGAGCAAGCCTTGCCTGAATTCAGTGAAGAAGATGCACTTGCTTCAATTAGCGAGCCTCCTCTAGAAGCAAAGGAAGACGGGAGCGACCTTACGGATCTTGAGCTGCCAGAGTACACAGAAGAAGACGCGCTGGCGGATGCGATAGCCGAGCCTCAAGAAGCGGCGTCAGAGCCTGTTGCTCAAGAAAGTTTTGAAGCGATTGACGAGCAATCCTTACCTGAATTCGGTGAAGAAGATGCACTTGCTTCAATTAACGAACCAGCACTAGAAACAGAGCAACAGTCGCTTTTAGAAGATGATTACGTAGACCAATTGCAGAGTGTTTCAAAACAGGAGTTCGATGAGAAAGCCTTAAAAGACTGGCTAGATGAGGAAAGTGTATCTTCTGCGCCATTCTCTTTTGATCGACCATTAGATGCTCGTACCATTGATAGTGCTGGTATGAATATTGATGCAATGTTAGAGGTAGGTGGTGAAGATTGGAACGGTTTTAATTTAACGCCAGATCAACAAGCTTCCATCCCAGATGACGTGCCTGAAGAAGAGCTTGCCGTTTGGAACGATGAGATCCAAACCGACGAGCCTCAAATTCTTGATGAAAACTGGGGAATTCAAGATGAACTCGATGATTTTGAAGCCCAAAAGAGCCAGTACATGACCATCGATGAGCTAATGGCTCAAGTTGAGGGTGAAGAGGGGATCAGCCCTGAAGATGAAGAACTCAAGTTAGATGTTGGTTTAAGTGAATTTCCGGATGTGATTGGTGACATTGGTGATATCGATGTAGACAATAACTCTGAGGCGGCGGGTAAGCTTGACCTCGCCAAAATTTACATCGAGATGAACGATGATAAAGGGGCGATAAAACTGTTAGAGGAAGCCATTGTTGATGGTAGTGATGATATCCGACGAGAAGCGAAATCCTTGATTGACAGCATTAATCGCCGAGCTTAAAAACAAACGAGGCCGTGAATATACGGCCTCGTTGTTATTGAATAGCCTTTTCTGACTTGCAGATGACCTGAACTTCACATTGAAAGTTGTTGGGGGTAGATGACTTGTCGATTAGAATTTTTTTTTGATTGCGATTATACTGCCCGACCCATTTTCAAAGAGAATCAGATGATGAGAATCGCTTTAGGTATTGAGTACAATGGTTCTCAATACTATGGTTGGCAGCGACAACGTGACGTTAAAAGTGTCCAAGAAGAATTAGAAAAAGCACTCACAGTTGTGGCGAACCATCCGGTTGAAGTATTGTGTGCGGGGCGCACCGATGCAGGGGTTCACGGCACAGGACAGGTGATACATTTTGATACTACGGCTTGCCGAAAAATGGTCGCTTGGACAATGGGTGTCAATGCTCATTTACCAAAAGATATCGCTGTTCGTTGGGCAACTGAGGTTTCAAGCGATTTTCACGCTCGCTTTTCGGCTACAGCACGCCGTTATCGCTACATTATTTATAATCATGCTTATCGCCCTGGCATATTATCTTCAGGTGTCAGTCATTATCATGGCGATTTAGACGTTGAGAAAATGCAGCAAGCAGGGCAGCTTTTATTGGGCGAAAATGATTTCACCTCTTTTCGTGCTGTGCATTGTCAATCGAATAGTCCTTGGCGAAACGTCATGCATTTGAATGTGACTCGGCATGGCAACTATGTCGTCATCGACATTAAAGCAAATGCTTTTGTTCATCATATGGTGCGAAATATTACCGGTAGCCTCATCGTTGTCGGCCGGGGTGAGCAGCCTCCCGAATGGATAAAATGGTTGCTTGAAGCCAAAGATAGAAAACTGGCGGGTGCAACAGCCAAAGCTGAAGGATTATATTTGGTTGCTGTTGATTATCCAGAAGAATTTTCTTTACCAAAAGAGTCGCTTGGGCCGCTATTTTTAGCTGATAATTTGAACTAATAACGCGTAAAGTGTCCAAAACAGAGTCGTGACGTGTGTGAAAATGACAGCCAGAAAATAGGTACAACCAGTTTTTTGTCTACACTAAGCATTTTATATGTTTTAATCCTCACGCATAAATCCCAAATTTGTATCTTTCGCAATCACGCGAGAGAGTTAAGAGTAAAGGTCTTCCATGAGTTGGCTTGAAAAGATTTTAGAAAAAAGCAATATCGTAACTTCGCGTAAAGCATCCATCCCTGAAGGGGTTTGGACTAAATGTACTTCTTGTGAGCAAGTGTTATATCACGCTGAGCTTGAGCGTAATTTGGAAGTGTGCCCTAAATGTGATCATCACATGCGCATGAAAGCACGTCGCCGCTTAGAGACTTTTCTTGATGAACAGAATCGTGTCGAGATTGGTGACGAGTTAGAGCCGCAAGATAAACTCAAGTTTAAAGACTCAAAACGTTATAAAGAACGCCTTTCAGCCGCTCAAAAAAGCAGTGGTGAGAAAGACGCTCTTGTGGTGATGCAAGGCGAACTATTGGGTATGCCTTTGGTTGCTTGTGCTTTTGAGTTTTCTTTCATGGGTGGTTCAATGGGGTCTGTAGTTGGTGCGCGTTTCGTACGAGCTGTTGATGCCGCTATAGAAAACAACTGTGGTTTGGTTTGCTTTTCTGCCAGTGGTGGCGCGCGTATGCAAGAAGCGTTAATGTCATTGATGCAGATGGCAAAAACCAGTGCGGCGCTTGAACGTTTATCAAGCAAAGGCTTACCTTATATCTCAGTGATGACGGACCCTACCATGGGTGGCGTATCGGCAAGTTTAGCGATGCTTGGTGACATCAATATTGGTGAACCTAAAGCACTGATTGGTTTTGCAGGTCGTCGAGTTATCGAACAAACGGTACGTGAAGATCTACCTGAAGGTTTCCAACGCAGCGAATTCCTAATTGAGCATGGTGCGATTGATATGATTGTCGATCGCCGTGAAATGCGTCAACGCGTGGGGGGATTGATCGCTAAATTGACCAATCACAGCTCACCGTTGGTCGTTTCTGTTGACGATTCACCGATTGAACCTGATTACGCTGTACCAGAAGCGCACGAAAAAGGGTAAAGTAGGCACTAACACACTAACTGCTTAATGGTTATAAACGTTAGATGACTCAAAACCTTATCCCACAAGCCACATCCTCTCTTGCGATGTGGCTTGATTATTTAGCGAATATTCATACCTCCGCTATCGACCTTGGCTTGGATCGTGTTCAAGCTGTGGCTCAAAAAGCGAATCTTATTAAACCTGCACCTACCGTAATCACCGTGGCTGGAACGAATGGCAAAGGCTCGACCTGTGCATTGATGGAAGCCATTTTATTGGATGCAGGTTATCGCGTGGGCGTTTATAGCTCACCTCATCTTATCCGTTATAACGAACGCGTGCGTATTAATGCGCTTGAGCTCAGCGATGAACAGCATACGCAAGCCTTCGCTTTTGTTGAAGCGCAACGGGGTGACATCAGTTTAAGCCTATTTGAGTTCGGTACATTGGCGGCGCTGCGTTTATTTCAAACGCAAGCGGTGGATGTCATTTTATTGGAAGTTGGGCTAGGTGGCCGACTTGATGCGACCAATATCGTGGATCACGATGTTTCTGTGATCACCAGCTTGGCGATTGATCACGTGGATTGGCTCGGCGATGACATCAATGTTATTGGCTATGAGAAAGCGGGGATTTATCGCGCAGGTAAACCCGCTATTTGCGGCCAGCCTAAGCCACCACCAACGGTTGCAGCGCATGCCGATGATATTGGTGCGGAGATGTACCAAGTCGGTATTCAGTTTTCCTATGAACTTGCCTCTGAAACAACGTGGAATTGGCGAAGTGGTCCATTTGAGTTATCTGATTTACCGCTCCCTCGCTTGCCCTTGCCTAATGCGGCTACGGCATTAATGGCACTCGGCTGCTCCGGTTTAGCTGTGAGTGATGTCAATATCGTCAATGGGCTTAGCAACGCAACACTTGCTGGGCGGATGCAAAAAATCAGTGATAGCCCAGAAATCATTCTTGATGTTGCACATAATCCCCATTCGGCCGAATATTTGGTGGCGCAGTTCAAACAGCGTTACGCACACAAAAAGGTCCATGTAGTGATTGGCATGCTACATGATAAAGATGTGAAGGCCACGCTTCATCAACTGAAATCAATCGCTAACGTTTGGTATCCTGCTTCATTAAGTGGCCCTAGAGCCGCGCAAGCGAATGAACTGTGTCAGTACCTTGAGCCTGGCGTTAAACCGTTTGCTAACCCAGTCAGCGCTTTTGAAGCCGCGATGACACAAGCCGATAGCAATGATGTCATTATCGTGGTTGGGTCGTTTCATACTGTGGGTGAAGTATTAGAGCACTGGCAGAACAAAGGAGTATAAATGGCAAGTAAGTTTCAGAGCCGCTTGGTAGGAACAATTATATTGGTGGCGATAGGGGTGATAGTGTTACCTGATGTATTGGATGGCAAAAAGATCCACTACAAAGAAGATATCGCCAGCATCCCAATTAAGCCTGAATTAGACAGCGACGTAGAGAAGTTTGAAATTCTCGACCCCGTTGAAGATCAAGTCGCGTTGCCCGATTCGCCTGTTGAAGTGATCGCACAAACTAACCAGAGCGACGCAGCAACGCAGAGCAAGCCACTCACTGTGAAAGTGAAAGAAACTGCGGAAAGAAATGATTACCAAGATAGTGCTTGGCTCATTCAGTTGATGGCATTAAAGAATGCCGAAAATGCAAAAACCGTGGTTAAAGATCTGCAAAAACGGGGTTATCAAGCTCATACTAAGCAAGAAAATGGCTTCACTCGGATCATTATTGGCCCAGATGTTTCCAAAACCAAGCTTGAGCGTCAACTCTTAGAACTGGAAAAAATTACCGGTGCAAAAGGTCAATTGCTCAAATTTAAACCACTAAACCCATAAGAAAACGTTTGCGTCGCGTTTTTTTCTGTTAAAATGCGCGCCAACTTAAGATGTAGAACTCATGAATTGGTTAGATATTGTCATTTTAAGTGTGATCGGCCTATCGGCATTGATCAGTTTAGTCCGTGGCTTTGCTAAAGAAGCGTTGTCATTAGTGATATGGTTCGGTGCATTTTTTATTGCCAGCCAATACTACGCAAAACTTGCGGTGTATTTTTCAAATATCAAAGATGACATGTTTCGTAATGGCGCGGCCATCGCAGCACTGTTTGTTGCAACACTCATTGTCGGAGCGATCATTAACTATGTGATTGCTCAATTGGTACAAAAAACGGGCCTATCAGGAACTGATCGGGTACTGGGCATTGTTTTTGGAGCATTGCGTGGTGTGTTGATTGTTTCAGCTGCCTTGTTTTTTATGGATGCGTTTACCGCATTTCCAAATTCAGAGTGGTGGAAGAGCTCGCAATTGGTACCGGAATTTAGCCGTATCATTGCGCCGTTCTTTGAGCACTTACAAGCAACATCAAGTTTTCTCTCTGGCGCGATTTAGCGCCAGTTACTGTCGCAAATCGAGGATCAGGACATGTGTGGTATTGTTGGAATCGTGGGTACAACGCTGGTAAACCAGTCAATTTATGACGCGTTAACGGTATTGCAGCATCGTGGCCAAGATGCCGCTGGTATTTGTACCATAGAAAGCAATCGTTTCCGTCTGCGTAAGGCGAACGGTTTAGTGAAAGATGTCTTTGAAGCAAAACACATGCAGCGTCTTCAAGGAACGGTGGGTATTGGGCATGTGCGTTATCCTACTGCGGGTAGTTCGAGTGCCTCAGAAGCTCAACCTTTCTACGTTAACTCCCCGTTCGGTATCACGCTTGCTCATAACGGCAACCTCACCAATGCCAACGAAGTACGCCAGAAGTTGTTTGAAAAAGATCGTCGCCATATCAATACCACTTCAGATTCCGAAGTGCTGCTTAACGTCTTGGCGCATGAAATTGATACAGTCAGAGGCAATGTAACCGCAGAAGATGTGTTTCGCGCTGTCGCTAATGTACATCGCACCATTCGCGGTGCTTATGCTGTTGTCGCGATGATCATTGGGCATGGGATGATCGCGTTTCGTGACCCGCATGGTATTCGTCCTATCTGCTTAGGTAAACGTGAAGTCGATGGCCGTACTGAATATATGGCCGCTTCGGAGTCGGTGGCGCTAGATGCTGTCGGCTTTGATTTTGTGCGTGACCTTGCCCCCGGGGAAGCGGTGTATGCGACCTTTGATGGCCAGCTATTTACTAAACAATGTGCCGATAATCCAACACTTAACCCATGCATTTTTGAATTTGGCTACTTCGCCCGCCCAGATTCGTTTATCGACAAAATTTCGGTTTACAGCGCGCGCGTAGAAATGGGTAAAAAGTTGGGTGAGCGCATCAAGAACGAATTTGCTGACTTAGATATTGATGTCGTGATCCCCATTCCTGAGACTTCGTGTGATATCGCATTGCAAATTGCACAAGCGATTGATATTCCATATCGCCAAGGTTTTGTTAAAAACCGCTACGTTGGCCGCACATTTATTATGCCGGGCCAGCAACAGCGTAAAAAGTCAGTGCGACGTAAACTCAATGCGATTCGTTCTGAATTTAAGGGCAAAAACGTGTTGCTAGTGGATGACTCGATAGTGCGTGGAACTACGTCAGAGCAAATTATTGAGATGGCTCGTGATTCTGGTGCAAACAAGGTGTACATGGTGTCAGCCGCGCCTGAGATCCGTTTCCCTAACGTTTATGGCATTGATATGCCAAGTGCTAACGAGTTGATTGCTCATGGCCGAGATGCCGATGAAATTGCGCAGCGAATTGGTGCCGATGCTCTGATTTTCCAAAATCTGGAAGATTTGGTGGATGCCGTCGGTATGGGTAACCGCGATATTGCAAAATTTGAAGCATCGGTATTTAACGGCGAATACGTCACGGGCGATATTGATCAGCAGTATCTTGATTTTCTTGAATCGATGCGCAGCGACGATGCAAAAACGGTTCGAGAAATCCAGCAAGATCTCGCCAACCTAGAGATTCATAACGAAGGCGCGTAATCGAGCGCATCTCCCCAAATAGGCTGCAAAGAAAAAGGCTTCCATCTAGGAAGCCTTTTTTGTGCTCGTTAACAGGGTTTGACTAAAGGATCATTGCCGCAATCCAGCCAAACACAATCAGTGGAATATTATAATGGATGAAGGTTGGAACCACTGTTTCCCAAATATGTTCGTGCTGGCCATCTGCATTTAGGCCTGACGTTGGCCCCAAGGTGGAATCTGACGCTGGAGAGCCAGCATCGCCCAACGCAGCAGCGGTACCCACTAGCGCAATGGTCGCCATAGGCGAAAAGCCAAAGGCGAGGGCAAGGGGCACGTAAATGGTTGCGATGATTGGAATCGTTGAGAAGGATGAACCAATGCCCATAGTGACCAACAAACCGACGATCAGCATTAATAAAGCGGATAAAGCTTTATTGTCACCAATGCTTACTGATAAGGCTTCGACGAGCGACTCAACGCCACCGGTGGCTTTCATCACGGCGGCAAATCCGGCCGCTGAAATCATAATAAAGCCAATCATGGCCATCATATGTACACCTTTGGTGAACACATCGTGCGTCTCTTTCCACGCAATCACACCACCAAAAGTGAAGACCATAAAACCAGCCAGTGCGCCGATGATCATTGAACCTGTGGACAGTTGTACGGCAAGTGCCGTGATAATACCGAGCGCGGCAATCAAAATATGCTTTTTGTTGATCGCTTTTGGTTCGGTATTAATGACAGTATGTTCCGTCTCTTGATACTGGCGAGGTTTACGATAGGTAAAGAAAATGGCGACCAGTAAGCCAAAAATCATCCCAGCGGCTGGTAGCAGCATGGCTATCGGCACTTGGCTTGCCGTGACGTTTTCAAGGCCATTATCGCGTAAATTCTTGAGTAAGATGTTATTGAGGAAAATCCCACCAAAGCCGACAGGCAAGACCATATAGGGCGTGATAAGGCCAAAAGTGAGCACGCAAGCAATCAGCCTGCGGTCAAGCTTCAGCTTGGCAAAGACGCCCAATAGCGGTGGAATTAAAATCGGAATAAAGGCGATATGGACAGGAATGATATTTTGCGATGACATGGTAACTAGAACCAGCGCGACCAGAACTGCATACTTCAAACCTGTGGTGGCCGCGCCATGCTCTTTGCCATGGATACGCTTAATCACGTTTTGCGCCAGTAAGTCAGTAATACCAGATTTAGAAATCGCGACGGCAAAGGTGCCTAGCATCGCATAACTTAGTGCGATGGTTGCACCACCGCCTAAGCCACTTTCAAATGCAGAAACAGCGTCATTTAAACTCATCCCTGCAACTAAACCACCGACGATCGCACTAAATGTCAGTGCGACGACGACATTGACCCGCATCAGCGCAAGAAGCAGCATGATGCATACAGAAATTACTACAGGATTCATATATTTCTCGGTTAGTTGTGTTTACTTGTTATTGTTTTCTGAAGGTTCAACAAGTGGCCATCCGCCAAGGGCCTTCCATTTGTTGACGATACCGCAAAAAAGTTCGGCTGTTTTTTGCGTATCGTATAGCGCTGAATGCGCTTCTCTATTGTCAAATTCCATCCCAGCGGATTTGCACGCTTTGGCCAAAACGGTTTGCCCATAGGCTAAACCACTTAGCGCAGCGGTATCAAAAGTCGCAAAAGGGTGGAAAGGGACTCGTTTTAGCTTGCAGCGTTCACTGGCTGCCATCACGAAATTCAAGTCAAAGGTAGCATTGTGCGCCACCATGATCGCGCGGCTACAGTCATTGTCGCGTTGCTCTTTTCGGACTAGCTTATAAATTTCTCTGAGTGCTTCGGCTTCGCTGACGGCACCGCGTAATGGGCTAAATGGGTCACGAATGCCATTAAACTCAAGCGCCTCTTTTTCAAGGTTGGCACCTTCAAAAGGCTCAACATGAAAGTGAATCGTCGATGCTGGGTGCAGATCACCTTGTTCATCCATACGCAACGTAATCGCGCAGATTTCTAATAGTGCATCGGTCTTTGCATTGAAACCGGCTGTTTCGACGTCGATGACGACGGGAAAATAACCGCGGAAACGCTTTTTCAGTGTCAATGCTTCATTTACTTCAGTCATGCTAGCTCTTGGTTGTGTGACAGGGCTGGCATTATTACAGATTCTTTCTACGATAAAAACCAAACACGTTAATAAATGCAGGTTTCACTATGCGTTGGATAGTGCGGTGATGTGGCTAGATTTTTGCATTAACTTAGTCAATAGAAAGCGAAGCGGCAATTTTCCGCCATCGTTGTAGTATCGCTCGGAGAATAAAATCGTTATGAATAAATGGGTTACTGCCACTATTGTGATGACCAGCATACTGACATCTTTTGCCCCTATGGCGATGGATAAGCGTTATGTGGCAACACCACAGCAGTCTACGTGGCAGATGGTGACGAATACCCCTTTAGAGTGCCGTTTGGTCCATCCTATCCCCAATTACGGTGACGCTGAATTCTCTTCACGTGCGAATAAGAAGATTAACCTCGATTTCGAACTCAAAATGCGTCGCCCAATGGGCGAAACTCGCAATGTAAGTTTAGTGTCATTACCACCGAGTTGGCGTCCGGGTGAGAGTGCAGACCGTATTATCAATTTGCAATTCTTCAAACAGTTCGATGGTTACATCGGTGGTCAAACCGCTTGGAGCCTACTCAGTGAATTGGAAAAAGGACGCTATCCAACCTTTAGCTACCAAGATTGGCAAAGCCGAGATCAGCGCATTGAAGTGGCTCTCTCGTCGGTTCTTTTTCAAGAGAAGTACAACGTGTTTAGCGATTGTGTGAGCAATTTGCTGACGTACAGTTTTGAAGATATCTCATTTACGATTCTGCATTACGACCGCGATAATGTGCAACTCAATAAAGCTTCGCAAAAACGGCTTGCGCAAATTGCTGACTATATTCGCTATAACCAAGATATTGATTTGGTGTTGGTTTCTACCTATACCGACTCTGTTGATAGTCGAGGAGTGAGTCAGGATCTTTCTGAGCGTAGGGCTGAGGTATTAAGAGACTACTTTAAATCACTGGGGTTACCTGAGGATCGCATTCAAGTGCAAGGCTATGGTAAACGTAGGCCGATTGCCGACAACGCATCACCCATTGGCAAAGATAAAAACCGTCGCGTGGTTATTTCACTGGGTCGAACAATTATCTAATAACGTTAGAGTAAAAAAGCAGCCCATTTCAAAGACTGCTTTTTGTGATGTTATCCGGGAAACTTTACGCATCTAGTTTATATAACTAGCCGATGCTGCAAAGAGGCTTATCCTTCTAAACCTGCTGATGCTTGTTTGTTTTGGATAAGTTCAATCATGTAACCATCAGGATCTTTCACAAAAGCGATATGCGTGGTACCGCCTTTTACTGGGCCTGCTTCACGGGTCACATTACCTCCAGCCGCTTTAATCGCGTCACAGGTGGTATACACATCTTCAACACCAATGGCGATGTGGCCAAAAGCATTACCTAGGTCATAGCTTGTGGTGCCCCAGTTATAGGTCAGTTCGATCACCGCACCCTGAGATTCATCGCCATAACCCAGAAATGCCAATGTGTATTTGTATTCTGTATTTTCATTAGTACGAAGCAGTTGCATACCCATGACCTTGGTGTAAAACGCGATCGATTTTTCTAAATCGCCTACGCGTAGCATGGTGTGCAAAATACGACTATTTGACATGTTGAGCTCCTAATTTTCTGATGAAATATCTATCTCCACCCGACCACTGTGGCGATGATGTTGGCTTACGTTCACCCACTCCAATCACAGAGTTTATCTATGTTCAAAGGAATTCGTTTACTTACTGCCTACTTGCAGAGTTGAGTCTTTTGGGGATTTGGTTAAATTTTATAGGTCAGTTTTATCAGAGAATTCGCAAAGATCTTCAATGATACAACTGCCACAACGCGGCTTTCTTGCGACACAGGTGTAGCGACCATGTAAGATCAACCAGTGATGAACATCAACTTTGAATTCTTTAGGGACGACTTTGAGCAGTTTTTGTTCCACTTCATCAACGTTTTTACCCACCGCAAACTTGGTTCTATTTGAAACTCGGAAAATATGCGTGTCAACGGCGATGGTTGGCCACCCGAAAGCGGTGTTCAATACCACATTGGCCGTTTTTCTGCCAACGCCGGGTAGCGATTCTAATGCTTCACGGCTCTCAGGCACTTCTCCTGCGTATTGATCCAATAAGATACGGCAAGTTTTGATGACGTTTTCTGCTTTGGAATTGAATAAACCAATGGTTTTGATGTATTGCTTTAGCCCATCAACGCCAAGCTCAAAGATGGCTTGTGGCGTATTAGCAATAGGGTAAAGTTTGTCAGTGGCCTTATTAACGCTGACGTCAGTCGCTTGAGCGGAAAGCAGTACTGAGATCAGTAACTCAAACGGTGTGCTCCATTTAAGCTCGGTTTCTGGCTTCGGGTTATTGGCCCGTAAGCGCTCGAGGATCTCGACTCGTTTGACATTATTCATTGTTTGGAAAACTTCCTTATGATTTCGCTAAGCGTTGGTGACGCGTGCTCGTTCTATGACGGGCTTTTGTTCTTTAGGTTGGCGAGCAGCCAGATTTTTATCGATGATATTTTTAGCTGCAATCAAAAAGCCAACACCAATAAACGCTCCAGGCGGCAAGAGCGCAAGCAAGAAGCTGTTGTCAAAATGGAAGACCTCAATGCGTAAAATGGTTGCCCAATGACCCAGTAATAAATCAGCACCATCAAACAGTGTGCCATTGCCAATTACTTCACGCAGTGCGCCCAAAATGACCAGAATAGTGGTCATTCCCATGCCCATCCAAAATCCATCTTGTGCTGAAGGCAACACTGCATTTTTTGAGGCAAATGCTTCGGCGCGACCGATGATGATACAGTTGGTCACAATCAGAGGAATGAAGATCCCTAGCGATAGGTACAGGCCGTAAGCGTAGGCATTCATTAACAGTTGTACGCAAGTTACTAGTGCGGCGATGATCATCACAAACACAGGGATACGAACTTCTTTGGGGACATAATCTCGTACTAATGAGATGGTGACATTTGAACAGACGAGAACCAGCAATGTTGCAACGCCTAAACCTAGCGCATTAGTGACAGTGGAAGAAACCGCTAGTAAAGGGCACAGTCCAAGTTGTTGAACGAGCGCAGGGTTGTTGCTCCACATCCCGTTTTTAATCAGTGTCTTATGATCACTCATTGCTGGCTCCTTTACAGTCAAAAGGTTGTGCTAATAGTGCTTCTCGATGTTGATTCACAAACTGAGCGGTATTTTTCACCGCTTTGACGACGGCTCGCGGCGTAATCGTCGCTCCAGTAAACTGATCAAATTGTCCCCCATCTTTGCGCACTTTCCAAGTCTCGATATTTTGCTCAGTGACTTGCTTGCCAGTAAAGCTCAATATCCAATCAGTGACGCGTAAATCTATTTTGTCACCTAACCCCGGTGTTTCTTGATGAGACAGAACGCGAGTCCCTGTGATGGTGCCATCGTGTTTGATGCCAATAATTACCTTGATCGCGCCGTTATAGCCATCAGGTGCGATGGCTTCAATAGCCAGTCCACTCGGTTCACCGTTTTGTGTGGCAATATAAGCGTGCATAGGTTGGTCTGTACCAAGTGCAGGATAAGTCACCAGTGTACAGGATTTGTACAGTTCGTTGTCGTGCAAACTGTGCGGGATCACTTGGTTTAAAATCGATTGCAGTTGAATCTGCTCTTGCTTGGTTATTTGATCTTTTGTTAGGTATTGGGTTAACGCTACAACACCTGTTGAAGCACAGGCAAAGATAGCGAGAATCAAACCGTTATTGCGAATGGCGGTTAACATAGCGCTCCTTAGTGCCCGTAGGTTCGAGGTTTAGTGTAGTAATCAATCAGTGGGACACACATGTTGGCAAGTAACACAGCGAAGGCTACCCCGTCAGGGAAGCCTCCCCAACTGCGGATAATGAAAATCATCATGCCAATAAATGCGCCGTAAATTAAGCGACCTTTGACGGTTGTGGAAGCGGTGACTGGATCGGTTGCGATGAAAAAAGCGCCGAGCATAGTCGCGCCCGAGAGCAAATGAAACAAGGGTGAGGCGGTTGCTCCCGGTTCAATAAGCGCAGTGAAAGCACTTGCCATTACTAAACCACACAGCACCGCAATCGGAATATGCCAGTTGATCACACGTAGTTTGATCAATAATAAGCCGCCAGCTAAATAGGCAAGGTTAACCCATTCCCAGCCAAGCCCAGCTAACCCACTAAATTGAGGCTGGCTCATCGCTTCATGCAGAGTCTCACCGTTATGTAATCCGGTTTTTACAGCGTCCAATGGGGTGGCCATAGTGACACCATCGATACCTGTTCGGATTTGTTGTAGTGATAAACCTTCTACGTTGAAGCCACTGAAAATAAGTGAAAATGCATCACTAAACGAGATTGGATCCGGGGCTAATTCCGTTGGAGCAATCCAACTGGTCATCTGCACAGGGAAAGAGATAAGCAAAACCACATAAGCAATCATGGCGGGGTTGAATGGGTTTTGTCCTAGTCCGCCGTATAAGTGTTTTGCAATAATGATGGCAAAAATAAGGCCAATAAAGATAACCCACCAAGGGGACATCGGAGGAATAGCAATGGCCAGAAGCCAAGCGGTGACCACGGCGCTGTAATCTTTGATTGCCAACAGTGGTGAGCGCTTACGCAGTAGCATAACGGCAGATTCAAAAGCCAAAGCGATGATGATAGCGAGCATTAGTTGAATGAGAGTACCCCAACCAAAGAAGTAGCTCTGCGCGATAAGCCCCGGTAAGGCGCACAAGGCGACCCACTTCATCAGTTCTGATGTGCTGCGTTTGCTGTGTGCATGGGGGGAGCTGGCAATAAAAAAGGCCACTAATTATTCTCCTCAGAATTATGATTGTTTTTCGCTTGTGCCGTTTGCTGCTCTGCTTTGCGCGCTTTTGCGCGAGCAATGGCGGCAGCGACTGCCGCTTTTTTGGCATCCTCAGGTTGAGTAGGTGCAGGTTCAAGCGTTGGCTGAGGCTCACTCGGAGCCGTTTGCTGCTCTGCCTTGCGTGCTTTCGCGCGGGCAATGGCAGCAGCGACTGCCGCTTTTTTTGCATCCTCAGGTTGAGCAGGCACAGGTTCAAGCATTGGCTGGGGTTCACTCTGCGCCGTTTGTTGCTCTGCTTTGCGCGCTTTTGCGCGAGCAATGGCGGCAGCGACTGCCGCTTTTTTGGCATCCTCAGGTTGAGTTGGTGCAGGTTCAAGCGTTGGCTGGGGTTCACTCGGCGCCGTTTGCTGCTCGGCCTTGCGTGCTTTCGCGCGGACAATGGCGGCAGCGACTGCCGCTTTTTTATCATCACCAGTTTCTGCTGGTGGCGCATCAGCACTGGTTTGCTGCGCTTTTTTCTCGCGAGCTTGACGTTTGCGCTCTTCGCGCAATTTAACCATTTCAGCGTTATCTGGCTCGACTTGACCTGCTTGCAGTGCTTCGGCTTGCTTGGCTTTAGCGCGAGCAATAGCCGCAGCAACGGCGGGTTTTACGGTGCTTGGGTTGTTTTCTGTTTGTGCTTTTTGCGCTTGAACGCGAGCAATGGCCGCTGCAATCGCATCGTCGCCGCCTGTTTGTGTCATCTCTTGACGACGTTCATCGGCTGCTTTTTTGAAACGATTCTCGCGATCGGCTTTATCGCGTTCTAAACGTGCTTTTTTCTCTTCGAAACGTACTCTGGCACGTTCAGCGGCTTCTGATTCTTGTTGGCGAGTTTTTATCTCGGCCTTGGCTTGACGATAGTATTGCACCAATGGAATTTCACTGGGGCAAACATAAGCACAAGCCCCGCACTCAATGCAATCTTTGAGGTTCAGTTCTTCACACTTATCATATTCTTCCGCTTTCGCGTGCCAGAACAGTTGCTGAGGCAATAAGGAGGCCGGGCAGGCTTCCGCGCACTGACCACAGCGAATGCAGGCCATTTCATGTTGTGAAGAGGCAATCTCTTTACGAGTGGGTGCCAGAATGCAGTTGGTGGTTTTGGTGATCGGAACTTGTGAATGAGGCAGGGTGAACCCCATCATCGGGCCGCCCATGATAAGACGCGGTAATTTTTTATCTGCCTTATAGCCAAATTGTTCGAGTAAATATTGTACGGGTGTGCCTAATAAAACCCAGACATTCCGGGGCTGTTTAAACGTATTGCCCGTTAAGGTGACTACGCGGTTAATCAGGGGTTCGCCATCCATGACGGCGCGTTTAATCGCGTAGATAGAGCCAACATTTTGTACCATCAAGCCAATATCGGCTGGAATTTTACCCGCAGGCACTTCTTGGTTGGTCAGCAATTTAATTAACTGCTTTTCACCACCTGAAGGGTATTTGGTTGGGATCACGCGGATCACGATGTCTTTATGTATTGCGGCGGCTTCTAACGCTTGAATTGCTTCTGGTTTGTTATCTTCAATACCGATGATGGTTAATTTGGGCTTAAGAATGTGCTCTACAATACTGATCCCATCGATGATCTCTGCGGCATGGTGCTGCATGAGTACATCATCGGCCGTGATGTAAGGTTCACATTCGGCGGCGTTGATGATCAAAATATCAGTGCGAGCGAGGCCTGATTGCATTTTTTTTGCAGTAGGAAAACCGGCGCCGCCCAACCCTGAGATGCCAGCTTGACGAATGACTTCAATCAATTGCTCTGGGGAGTGTTGTCGATAATCAGCCAGTGGTGCGCGCACTGCCCACTCATCTTGCTGATCAGGTGTGATGACAATACACATTTCACTTAACCCGGAAGGGTGCGCCGTGGTGCGCGGTTCAATGGCGGTAATGGTGCCAGAGGTTGAAGCGTGTACAGGCAACATGAAGGTTGAGGTGTATTGTGTCAGTGGTTGGCCTTTGAGTACTTTATCGCCAACGCTGACCAATAAATCACCGGCTCGGCCAATATGCTGTTTGAGTGGCAATACAATTTCTTGCGGTATACCGGCATGAGTCAGTGCCGTTTGATTTGACTGCTGTTTATTTTCTGGCGGGTGAATGCCTCCTGGGAAGTTCCAGAGAGTGCCAGCTTTGATTTGTTCTATTAATGACAACATACCAATCCTTAATTCACGCTTTTCTGCGCACGTGAGGCAGAGTCGGTAACATCAACAACAGGAATCGCGTTCATTTGCCACTTCCAAGTATCGGTCGTAGTTTCTACCGGGATCATTTCAATACAGTCCGTTGGGCAGGGGGCAACACACAGATCACAGCCAGTACATTCTGACTTGATCACGGTATGCAGAGCCTTAGTTCCACCAACAATGGCATCTACGGGACAAGCTTGAATGCATTTTGTACAACCAATGCACATATCTTCATGAATGAAGGCAACGGTTTTGACCTTATTATCAAGATCATGCGCAGACTCTTCGGCTTCAACGCCCATTAAGTCAGCCAATTTTTCAATGGTTGCTTGGCCGCCGGGCGGACACTTATTGATTTTATCACCATTGGCAATGGCTTGTGCATAAGGGCGACAGCCCGGATAGCCACATTGACCGCATTGTGTCTGCGGTAAAATCGCATCAATCTGATCGACGATAGGATCGGCTTCTACTTTAAAACGGATAGAGGCAAAACCTAAGATAGCGCCAAACACAGCGGCCAATGCGACAAGTGCAAGAATAGCGATGAGTATTGTGCTCATATTACAACTTCACCAATCCTGTAAAACCCATGAAGGCGAGTGACATAAGACCTGCGGTTATCATAGCAATTGATGCCCCTTTGAAGGGCGTTGGTACGTCGGCTACGCCGATGCGTTCGCGCATGGAAGCAAACAGAATCAATACCAATGAGAACCCAACCGCGGCACCAAAACCATAAATAATGGATTGAATGAAGTTATGATTTTCGTTGATGTTGAGAAGCGCAACCCCAAGTACCGCACAGTTGGTGGTGATAAGAGGAAGGAAAATCCCGAGCAGGCGATATAACGTTGGGCTGGTTTTGTGTACCACCATTTCGGTGAATTGCACCACCACGGCGATCACTAAAATAAAGCTCATGGTGCGTAAGTACTCAATACCTAATGGTTTAAGAACATAGCTTTCTACTAAATACGCACACACTGACGCTAGAGTTAGCACGAAAGTCGTCGCTAACCCCATCCCTATTGCGGTTTCTAGTTTTTTTGATACGCCCATGAAAGGACATAGCCCTAGAAACTTTACCAGTACAAAGTTATTGACCAGTACAGTGCCGATTAATAACAAAAAATATTCGGTCATAGTTATATAAGTCTTAAGTTCCGATCTGGTGATTATCGTGCTTTGCCAAGCGAATAACAACCAAGGAAAGATAAGGTTTTATACCTTTGACGGAATTTTGTACGCTGCTACGCCAGTATGAGGTTGATATGGGGCGTTATAAAGCAGTGTCAGCCGGCTATTTTTTTATGTGTCGAAAAATGGGCTTGACTTAAATAACACCAAGTCAGTACATACTCACTGTCAGGCCAGTGGTAACCAACGCTGATTGTGTATGATGGATTTAAAAAAGGATGAAGATCAGTGTGAATCTGAAAAATGAGTCGTTTGGCGTGTTTGTCAACGTGGATCAGTTCTACCACGTGAAAATCAAGAACCTGTTCAACCCATGGATAAATGGCTTTATAAATCGATTCCTTCGCGGAAAAAATCAGCGTAATAAAGTTCGCTAATTGGGCAAAGTGATGAGCAAAAATGTGCTCTGCGTGTGTCATTACTTGCTGGCGAATATCACTGAGCCATTCATCTCGTATGAGTTGTTCAATATCAATACCAAGAGCGGCACACGCTTGAGTCTGGTGAGTGGCGGCTGCGATAGCGTAGCCATGGCAATGGGATATTGAGCCTACGATATTTTGCGGCCAAACCGCTTGGTTCCCCTTGCCAATCTCTAACGTTAGCGACTGTGATTGATCCAGTTTGGTTAGGCAGTGTTTTGCACACATCCTGCCAGCTAAAAATTCACAGTGGCGCTTTAGCACGGCTTGGTTTAAAGAAGAGGGCAGGGAGATCCCTTGCTCTTCAAGTTTATTTTTGTATTCAGGTAGATACTTCACTTCAAGCTGGTGGTATTGGATGAAAGATGGCCAGTTTGGAATGATGAGCATGCCTATTTTACCTATCGAGTGAGTGAACTTGTTCGATGCGTCGCCTGCATGGTGACGTTTATCTAAGATTGAGTGAAAAATCACTCCCCCAGTCAAAAACAAAGTGTTGATGTCTAGGAGAGTGAGTCAGAGTGACTAACTAGAACTGGTAATCAGCGACTATGCCAAAGGTGCGTGGACCGCCGACTTCGTAGAGATCACTTTTCTGGCGAATCACGTACTCTTCATCAGTGACGTTTTTCACGTAAGCGCGAATAGTCAAATCGTTGAGAGTGTAACCTGCATTCAGATTGAACACGGTGTAATCGCCAGCCGTTTTACTCTCTGTGTTGGCTAAATCGGTATAGTAATCGGAAACGTGGTTAACACGAGCACCAAAAAATAGACCAGAATCTAAGTGTTGAGTAAAGCCCGCACCTGCAGACAGTTTAGGAGCGTAACTGAACTCATTGCCTGAGAGATTGGTAGAGGTACCGGTTGGTCCTTCGCTGATGTCTGTTTTAAGAAGACCGACAAACGCAAACAGGTCGAGCCCAGAATCAAACCAGTAAGAGGCTTCAACTTCCGTACCGTAAGTTTTCCCTTTCGGTATATTGGTGATATAGGTGTCGAAGCGTTTGCCGCTCTCACCAGAGACCGAAGTTTGATAATTTTTGTAGTCGTTGTAGAACAGGTTAGCAGTCAGATCCAGCTTGTCATCCAGGAAGCTTGAACGAGAACTTAGCTCGTAGCTCCAGACTTTTTCTTGTTCAAAAACAAAAACTTCTTCTTTGTACTCGTTATAGCCTAATCCACCGGCATTGTAGCCTTTACGGGCCGTAAGACCGAGGGTGGAGTGATCTGAGACATCAAGTAATAGACCAATCTTAGGCAATAGGATGCCGTCATCTTCATCGGCTTTAAAATCGAGTGGTAGGGTAGCGTGATCGAAATCTCGCTTCAGTTCATCTCTTTCATAACGTGCACCTAATAATAGCTGCCAGCGATTATCCAAACGAATTCTTGAATCAAAGTAGATTGAGTTGGTTAAAACTTCATCTTTACGTTTTAATGAATCTGTTTCGGTGTATTGATCTTTGAAGAAGCTGGCTAGGCCTAGAATCGCATTGTACTTTCCATCAACTGATTGATATGTAAGCTTTGCTTCTGCGGTGTAGTTATCTTCATCCACATCACCATACCAATTAGTTTGAGGGTAAGCTTTGAACTTGGTGGTGTAGTTACGATGGGCGACTAAAATATCTGTTGTCAGTTCATCATTAATCACATAATTGACGTCTAGGTTGATATTCCAGCTTTTGGTTTCTTGGCGACGCGTGCCACTTTTGCTATGTAGTTCAAGTGTGCCCGGCTTGGTAACGAAGTTGGTGTATTGCCCCTCTTCATTACGGCTACCAACCGTTAGCTTGGCTGTTAGCTTGTCATTTCCTTGAGGTTTCCACAATAATTTACCACGGACATTATAGGATTCGAGCTCGGAAGGATCCCAAGGGTACTGATCGCCGTTAGGCAGAGAGTAATCGATAGGGGTATTGCCTTTGGTACCTTCGGCGGCAAGACGAAACGCTAAAGTATCTTCAACCAGAGGTGCCGACACGACCCCTGCGAGATGATATTTACTGTCTTCATTTTCATAACCAGCGCGAACTTTACCCTCACGGTGGAACGTTGGATCCTTAGTTTTGATCACAACCGCACCGGCAATACTATTGCGGCCTTGGTTGGTGGATTGCGGCCCTTTATAGACTTCCACTTGTTCTGTATCCCACAGTCCAGCTTTGCCAAACGCTTCTCCAGACCAAGATTCAGACACGCCGTCTACCGTTGTATTGACGCGAGGTGTTGCGCCTGTCATGAAGGTAAGAAAACCTTCGCCAGGGCCACGTCCATCGACCCCACGAATGTGTGGAATGCCCGAAGGTGCATTGAGTACGTTTGGTACGCGGTCGAGCAGATCGTAATAATCTCGGCTTTCACCATCATCCACTTCATCGGTGAATAGGGTGAGCGAACTGGTGTTTTCGGCCAGTGTTCCTCCCAATTTCTCACCCACCACAACCACAGTATCTTGCTTTCTCTGTGGCTCTTTTTTTTCGAGCTGTTCCGCGACAACATTTGCGCTAGTACTCACGCAGAGGATGCCAATCAGTGTGGCGAGTTGAGTCTTATTGATATTTCTGACTGCCTTACCGTTATTCATATCCATGGGCTTCATGACCTAAAAGTTCCTTAATAGAAAAAATGATGTTGCTGCAACCATTATCGAATCAACTGTTGCTGGTTGTAATGTTAATGATAATTGTTATTATTTGCAATATCATCAATGCAGTTTTATGCTACTTAGTTTCTATGTTTCAAAAATACTAGGCTTGATATGGGGTGGTTTTAGTAATGATTGTTAATCAGGAGAGCTCACAAGAGAGGGCTGAGCTCAATGGGGTATTGGCCCGTTTTATTCAAGAGGGCGGCTCTATCGGTGACGAGCTTTGGTGGGCACATGTGCAATCGATCGGCATGCCTTATGTAATTGAAATAAATGGCGAATATGCAAAAGTGCTTTTTTTATGGCGTGGGTCGAAGCCGAGTGTGGCCGCAAATCAAGCGATCTACGTTGATATTAATGGTGTCACCGATCATCACAGTTTTTCGATGGCGAAGTTTACTCATGTCGATAATACCGATGTGTGGTTTTATATCGATAGCGTCAAACAGAGTTGGCGAGGAGGGTACTCTTTTATTCCTGTCCCAGAAGCGTTAGTGCAGCCGAGTTACCAAGGTTCATACGATGCAATGCGCCACCAACATCGGCAATGGCTACGCTCCATTTTTCCACTGAGTTGCGCTGATCCACTGGCTCAAAATGATTTGTCAAAATGCGAGTGGGGGCGCGCGAAAACACCTTGTCATATGCCTAAAGCGCTTACGCAAACAGAGTGGCTCGGTTTCGATTCAGCGCAAGGTCAGTGCTTCAAAAGTGCTGATTCGACCTTTACTTGGCGCAGCACTTTGCTCGGTACATCGCGCGAGATTTGGCTTTATTCGACTGCGCAAAGACCCACCACTGAGCCGTTACCCTTGGTGTTGATGCTGGATGGCCGTTTTTGGTCTCAATCGATGCCGGTTTATGAGGCTCTTTCACAGGCGACCCTCAGTGGAAAGCTTCCAGCGGCGCTCTATGTGTTGATTGATGAAATTAGCGCTCAACAACGCAGTGATGATCTCAGCTGTAATCCGCTGTTTTGGCAAGCCGTGATGGAGGAGTTACTCCCCTCGATTAACGAGCGCGTCAGAGTAACCCGCGATGCAGACCAAACGGTGATCGTAGGCCAGAGTTTAGGAGGCTTAGCGGCAATGTACGCGGCATTACACTGGCCGCAGCGATTCGGTTCTGTGGTTTGTCAATCGGGTTCATTTTGGTGGCCCGATTTCTCGATCGTTAAACCCCCCAGTGAATATTGTCCACCGAAAAGCGACTCGCGATTAAGCAAAATGAGCCAAGAGGTACATCAAGGTTTAGGTGCCAATTCACGTCTTGCGCTTTTCCTCGAAGTGGGTAGCGGCGAAGACATCATGATCGATTTAAGTCGAGATCTATACCAACAATTGGCTTCACAACAGCATCGAATTCAATTTCGTCTGTTTGATGGCGGTCACGATCGACTCTGTTGGCGCGGCGGGATCATCGATGGCTTGTCATATGTTTTAGAACCTTATCTTTAATTTTCAGCGGTAGAGAGAAATATGTCAGAAAAATACACCAACCCTTTTGATGAATCTAAGCATCAATTTTTAGTGCTGATCAATTCGCATAATCAATACAGTTTATGGCCAGAATTCAAAGCCATTCCCGCTGGTTGGCAAGCCATCCTTGGACCGAGGTCAAAACAAGAGTGTTGCAACTACATCGAAGCTCAGTGGTTAGATATTCGAGCTTAAACCAAACGAGTTTTGACTCCTGCAATAGCGGCGCTGTTCATTCATGCTTGTTAAGCGGGGTAACAAAAAGGGACATAGGCAATGACTTTTGTTAGGAATAAAGAGATGCACAACTCATCAGTGCAAGAGGATCAGTGGCCTCTTATCGGCACACAGCAAGGTATTTGGTTTGCCGAGCAGATGATGCCCAATCCAGAGCAATTTAATGTTGCCCACTACGTGGTGATTCAAGGTCAAATCGATATTGAGTTATTTTCAAACGCGGTAGCCATCGGCTTGCAAGGCGTTGATTCCCTTCACTGCCATTATTTAGAGAGCGATGGCAGCGTGAGGCAGCAGTTTTATCCAGCGGATGAAGAAGGGCAGTGGCTTGAAATTCTCGACTTTTCACAAGCCGCCTTGCCAGAAGAGTCGGCTCGGGAGTGGATGAAGCACGATCTTGCGCAGCGGTTGGACATTTCATCAAGAAAGAGGCGTTTCCGACACTGTTTAATTGATGTTGGTTCAAGCAATGCACCGCAATGGTTTTGGTATCAACGTTACCATCATATTGACGTGGATGGGTTCAGCGTGAATGCCATCAGTCAATACATCTGCCAACTTTATAACCATTGGCGGATTGGCGCTGCGAAACCTCAAGAGTTCAGCGCTTTTAGTGATGTAATTCAAGAATATCAGCAATTTTTAGACTCGGCCGCGCGCCAGCAGGCGTACGACTTTTGGCAAACGCAAGCGGCTCATTTACCCAATGTTATTTCGCTCACCACAGGTAGCGCAGCCAATACATCATCGAGCACGATCACTCACACCGTGCCATTAATCGGTGGAGAGTGGTTAACTTGCTATAGTCCACAGTTGTTACCCGCCGAGCTTGCGATGGCGATGGTATTTGCTTATCTCCATTTACATTCTGGGCAAGAGCAAGTGTGTGTCGGTGTCCCCTTTATGCGCCGAATGGGCAATGCCGCCACTTGTGCCGCTGGTGCGGTAGTGAATGTACTGCCGGTGGCGCTGTCACTTCATCCACAAATGAGCATTATTGATGTGGCGCGAGAGATGAATAAAACCATCCGCCAAGTTCGTCGCCACCAGATGTATGACGCTGAGCAGATCCAGCGTGATTTGGGATTAGTAGGCCAGCCGCTCTATGGCCCGATACTCAACTTTAAACCCTTTGAAGCTGCACTGAATTTATCTGGCGTAGAGACTGAGACACATATCCTCTCGGCAGGTCCGATTGATGAGATTGAATTTTCGCCAGTGCTCGATGGTCAGACATTGAGTGTTAATATCACGGCCAACAGCACCAAATATAGCCAAGAGTCATTAGAACTTCATGCCGCTCGTTTTGTTGCGATGGTAGAGCAGATTGCCAACCATCCAACACAGCCACTTGATTTGGTAGAGTTAATCCCGCCGAGCGAGAAGCAGCAGATTGCTCTGTGGTCGGTGGGGCCACAACATGAATATGAAACAGAGCAAACTGTGCTGGATGTATGGCAGCAGACTGTTGAGAGTAAGCCAAACGAAGATGCCTTGGTGTTTAAACAGCAGCGTTGGACATTTGATGCCTTCAATCACCTTATTGAAACTCGAGCGGATCAACTGATTACCGCAGGCTTGCGCCAAGGCGATATTGCCGGTGTCGCGTTACGACGTGGGCCTGAAAGCGTCGTGACTATGCTAGCCATTTTGCGAGCGGGTGCGATTTACCTGCCTATCGATCTTGATTATCCCGTTGAACGTATTGAATCGATTGTTGAACAAGCACGCCCTTGGTGCTTAGTTGTGGAGGAGAATGAGCAAAACATGGCTTATTCATCGATAAGCTACGTCCCTAGGTTTATTGCTCTTCCTGAATTGGCTCGCATTCACACAGCGCCACAACCCAAACCGACGATCAGTCACAGCGACGTGGCTTATATCATCTTTACTTCAGGTTCGACTGGTCACCCGAAAGGGGTCATGAACACACATGGAGCGCTGTTGAATTTACTGCGCTCTCATCAAGGTTCGATTTTTTCTGCGGCTATCAGAAAACTGGCGACACGTCGTCAGTTACCAGAACAAGCTATTACTGTTCGTGCAGCGCATACGACGTCATTCTCCTTCGATGCTTCTTGGGAGCAAGTACTCTGGATGTTGTCTGGCCATACTATGTATTTGTATGACGATGAACAACGGAAAGACGCCTACGAACTGGTTCAGTGTGTTGCTGAAGATAATATCGATGCTCTTGATTTACCGCCTTTACTGTTTGATCAAATGCTCGATAGTGGATTAATGACGAACGATCACGTGCCGACGTTAGTTTTGATTGGTAGTGAAGCCATACCACAAAAGCTTTGGTCACGTGTGAGTGAGTTTCCCGAACTGCTGGTGGAAAACTTTTATGGACCAACAGAATTTACGGTTGATGCGATCAGCGCTTCGCTTGATGCAGATGCATCGCCTGTCATTGGTCGACCAATTGCCGGTGCTTGTGTTTACGTGCTTGATGAAAATTTAGAGTCTGTCGCTATTGGTGAGGTGGGTGAGCTTTATTTATCGGGTGCGGGGTTAGCAAAGGGCTACCTCAACCAGCCAAGTATGACAGCAGAACGTTTTGTGGCGAACCCCTTTGCGTATGGCAAGATAATGTACCGCACTGGTGATTTGGTGAAGTGGCGAGACAATGGGTTACTGGATTTTGTTGGCCGGTGTGATCACCAAATCAAAATTCGCGGTTTTCGTATTGAATTGGGCGATGTAGAAAGTGCTATTAATGCGATTGATGGTGTTAATACGACGGTAGTCGTAGCAGAGCCTGTTGGCGATACTCATCGTTTATTGGCTTACTGTACTTTAGAGAAAGGGACTCAGGGTGAGTCAGTTCAACCCGCGTTCACAGAGCAAAGACTGCAAAGTCTTATCGCACAGGCGCTGCCTGACTATATGCAGCCAGCCAATGTGATGATCTTGGATGCTTTCTCTTTGAATGTGAATGGGAAAATCGATAGAAAAGCGCTCCCTAAGTACTCGGCAGGCACGCGTAGCGAACGCGTGGCCCCAATAACCCAACCAGAGCAGCTGTTATGTGATGCGATCACCGAGCTACTCGGTGTCAGTGACGTAGGAATGTCAGATGACTTCTTTAACCTAGGCGGGGACAGTATTTCGGCAATGAGCCTTGGGACGCGATTGCGAACGGCGGGCTATGATCTACGACCCAAAGCTATTTTTGCAGCCCGTCAACTGGGTATGATGGCGAGCCAAATGGTGCCACTACAGCAGCAACAGCGCGAGAAACAAGAAGGCATTATTCGGCCTCTGCCTATGTGGCAATGGTTTGAGGAGACATTTTCTAATACAACCAGTTATGTGCAAAGTGTGCTTGTTGAGGTGGAAAGCGAAACCCAATTAGCGCACTTGCAAGCCAGTTTAGTGCAACTGGTCGCCAACCATTCCGTGTGTCGCTTGGTCCAAAAAGAGCAGCAATACCATATTGAGGCGCTGCAAAATCTTGATGTAAAAAACTGGGTTGAATCGGTTTCGGTTGAGAGGCTAGATGGCCCCGTGTTGGACAGTCTGTTTAGCCAGCGCAGTCAGTCGATGTCAATATCATCGGGTCAGCTATTACGCTTGATGATGATAACGGAGCGCAGTGGGCGTAAAAGCCTCATGATCCTTGCTCACCATTTCCTTATCGATGGTGTCTCTTGGCGAATATTGCTTCCGCAGTTGCAGGCATTAACTCAAGCACAAGTCACAGGTGAAGTGGCGGTGATTTCTGAGGAGGTTACCGGTATCCATTGTTGGTCAAAAGCGCTGTATCAACATTTAGCGGTCGCTGCTGCGCAAATGCCATTTTGGCGAGCGCAGGCACAGCGTGCTGTTGCTCCCATCAAGGATCCTGTCGATAAAATACGCATGACGCATTGGCGTACGCCACTCTCTCATGCCGTTACGCAGCCGTTATTGGAATTACCCACACACCAGACGAATCTCGATATTGAAGAGATGCTATTAGCCGCGGTCACGGGGGCGATCGCAGGACTTTATGGGTGTGAAGAGATTAAAGTGAACGTCGAATCTCATGGCCGTGAAGAGTGTGAAGAGGAGATCGATCTCAACCAAACTCTAGGGTGGTTTACCACCGAATATCCGTTGATCATTAACGTGCCAAAACAGGGTGATTACCGCGAGCGGTTACGTGAAGTGAAGCAAAGTAAGCGCAGTGTGAAAGATAAAGGGCTAGGTTATATGGTGCTGCGCTATCTTGATAATCCGTATCGAGATGAGTTACGCACGTTGGCGAATACACGCCAACCGTCATTGCTGTTTAATTACCTTGGCCGTTTCCAAAGCAGCGATGGTCAGTGGTCACCACAGCAATATAGCGGGCAGTTTGCCGATACATTTGCCGTCACCTTAAACAGTGAACGGGCTTTGCAGCATCCCTTAGAGCTAAATATTTTCGTCGAAGAATCGGCAACGCCACGATTGGTGCTCAACTGGTCTTGGAATACTCACCTGTTCAGCCAACAGGAAATGGTGTCGCTGAGCCAACAGATTGAAAGTGAGCTGCTCAAAATACAGCAAGCGCTACAAGTTGGCGATGGTGCTGAGTTGGACCTCTCTGTACCTGCTGACTATACCGAGCCGGGAATCACACTGCGACAAGCGAGCCTATTGCAACACCACTATGGCAAGTTAGCGGATGTACTGCCAGCATTGCCTTTGCAAGAAGGATTACTGTTCCAATCTCAATTAGGGGATAAAAATAGCAGTTATAACTCCACCACGCGTCTTACTTTCCAAGGTCAACTGTCTGAACATCGCGTGAGCGAAGCGCTTAATGCGGTGATTAGGCGTCATCCGCAGTTGCTCGCTCGATTTGATAGTTCGATATTGGGGCGCACCGTACAGGTGATGACGCAGGTTAACCCAAGCTGGCCACTGACACGTTATGACATAACAAATATGAGTGGTGATGAGCAAAGCGCGTTGATTGATCAGTTAGAGAAGCAAGAGCTAAGCCGCCAGTTTGACCTTAACGATCCTACCCACAGCCTGTTGCAGGCCCAGTTGATTTTTCATGGTGATCAGCAAAGCACACTGCTCCTTTCGGCACATCATCTGGTGGTCGATGGCTGGTCAACGCCGATTTTATTGAATGATTTTCTCAGTGCATACGCCCAAGGGGTCTCGAACTTACCTCCGGTAACCGTCGGCTATGCTCATGTTGTGAGCCAGCTAACGCAGCGTGATAAAACCGTTGCGACCGAGCTTTGGCGCAAAGTATTAGCTGATGTCCAGCCGGGTATGGCTTTTGATGATATTCCGCTTAGCGAGGAAGTTAACGAGCATCAGTTATGGCTATCAAAGCATAAAACGGATCAGTTAAATCAGTGTTTACGACATCATGGCTTAACCATGAGCACCTTAATGCAAGGCCTTTGGGCGAGTATTCTCGCCAGCATGACGGGCCGTGAAGAGGTGGTTTTTGGTACGCCAATCTCTGGTCGGTTCAGCCGTATTGCAGGTATTGATGAACAGATAGGGTTATTCAGTAATACCGTGCCTGTCCGTGTGACACTGCAACCTCACCTTAGTTTGAGTGAACAATTAAAAGCGCACCAAGCGATCCAAATCCAATTACTGGAGCACGATGAACTTGGCTTGGGTGAGATCCAGCAACTGGTGGGCGGAAAAACACTCTTTGATACTTTGCTGGTGGTCGAAAACTATCCAGATCATAGCCGTTGGTACCAGCAAGATTTTAGCGGCGCGAAATTAATGGCTATCCACAATCGTGGCTATACCCATTATCCATTAACCATTCTCGTCTTACCGGGAGAGCAACTGCATATCCTGTTTGAATATCGAGACCGAGTCGGCGTAGCAAAACAGATCGTACAACGATTTGAGCAAATGCTGGATGAGTTTATGGTTTCGAGTGATAAGCCTTTCGCTGAATGGGATCTGCGGTTAAGTGGCGAAATTGAATTGCAGCAACGCGTCAACCAGACCAAAACCGCCGTTGAACACACGACACTGCGTGACTTGATGATCACGCAGCAACAGTGTTCTCCACATCAGTTGGCTTTGATTGATAGTGAGCACCGTTTTACCTATCAAGCACTGGCTGAGCAGGTGGCCGCCATTGCCGATTTGCTGCTTCAGCAAGGTGTTAAGGCTGGGGATATTGTCGCTGTTGCCTTGCCACGCAGCGCAACCTTGAGCTTGGCGATCTACAGTATTATTGAATGTGGTGCGGCTTATTTACCGTTGGATGTTGGTTATCCAGATGAGCGCTTGGCCTACATGATCAATGATGCTAAGCCTGCGCTGATCATCACTTGCTCTTCATTCACCTCACGTTTTGAAGGTTTAGCGACACTATTGTTGCTGGATAAGTTACCAGCCCCCGTGCGCGCAGAGCGGCAGAACCGCGCAGATGGGCTTACCCCCTCAAATGCGGCCTACTTGCTTTACACTTCAGGTTCAACGGGTAACCCCAAAGGGGTGTTGGTTTCTCATCAAGCGATTGTCAACCGATTGAAGTGGATGCAGCACCAATATCCCTTGAGCTCTGATGATGTGGTATTGCAAAAAACGCCGTGCAGTTTTGATGTCTCCGTGTGGGAGTTTTTCTGGCCCTTACTGGAAGGGGCGAGCTTAGTGATGGCTCCGGCTGAAGCGCATAAAGACCCTGAATGGTTATTGCAAATAATTGACGATTATCACGTGACCACGATGCACTTTGTACCTTCAATGCTGGCAGCTTTCATGGCCTCAATTGAAGCAACTCACCCAACGGGTTTCACCGTAGCACCAAGCCTCAAGCAAGTATTTTGCTCAGGTGAAGCGCTTGCGAAAGAGCTCTGCCATCAGTACGCACGTAGAATTAATGCACCGCTGCATAACTTGTACGGCCCGACGGAAGCGGCGGTTGACGTGACTTACTATCCAGCTTACGGCGAGGCATTAAACGCAAGCGTTGGCCGTAGTGCACCGATTGGTTTACCGGTATGGAACACCCAAGTTTATGTGCTCGATAGCTTTTTAAGAGCGGTACCAATCGGTGTGCCGGGCGAGCTCTATCTTGCTGGCGAGCAATTAGCCATCGGTTACTTTAATCGCAGTGCGTTAACGGCGGATCGGTTTATCGCCAATCCGTTTACTTGTGGCGAGCGAATGTACCGCACTGGTGATGTCGTACGTTGGTTAGCATGTGGCTCGATTGAGTATTTAGGACGCAGTGATGATCAGATAAAAATTCGCGGGCAGCGTGTGGAACTGGGTGAAATTGAAAGCGCATTACAGGCACTTCCTGCAGTAAAACAAGCGGTGGTCTGTGCTCAGACGCTCTCTACTCATTCAGGTATGTTAGGCGCTGATGAACGGCAAATTATCGGTTACGTCATCGCGCATGATATGAGCGTAACGAATGGCGAGAAGCTACGCGCTGAACTTTCCGAACATTTACCAGCCCATATGGTTCCGGCGGCTATCGTGTTACTGGATCACTATCCGCTTAGCGCCAACGGTAAGCTAGATAAAAAAGCATTACCGCGGCCAAATGACCTCGCAGTACGGGTAGGGCGCAAGGCTCATCCGGGCCTTGAAACACAATTGGTGACCTTATTTGCTCAAGTATTGGCTGTCGAAACACTGTTTGCTGATGATGACTTCTTTACGCTCGGCGGGCATTCACTGCTGGCGATGAAACTAGCGGCAGATATTCGAAGAGCGCTAAACCTACCTGTCACAGTGGGTCAAATCATGGTCAATCCTACGGTGGAGAAACTGGCGAGTTTGTTACTGGATGAAGATGCTTTTAACGACCCAACCTTAGCTGGTTTTGGCGAAGTGCTGCCTATCCGCGCCGGAAGTGGCCCAGCACTTTTTTGCGTCAACTCTGCTTCTGGCTTTGCTTGGCAATACACAGGGCTACCTAAATATCTGACAGGACATTATCCCATTTATGGTTTGCAATCACCTCGGCCCGGCGGAGCGATGGCGACCAGTGAAACGATGGAAGAAGTGTGTGATCGTTTATTACCCGTCTTAAGAGAGGTACAGCCATTTGGACCTTACCATCTATTAGGCTATTCATTTGGCGGGATTGTGGCACAAAAATTGGCCGCGAAGCTTCAACAGCAGGGTGAAGAGGTGCACTTTTTAGGGTTATTGGATACCTATCCACCGGAAGGTCAGAACTGGGATGGCCCGATGGATGAAGAAGAGCAGTACGAAATTGAGCGTGAAAAAGAGCAGTTTCTGGCCATCAATGAGCTAACCGATATTGAATTAGATGAGCAACGTTTGGCGATGTTCAATGAGATTACCGCTAACTATGAAGATGCGGTACGTCTACTTGCACAGGCACAAACGTCTGATTATCAAGGTCCGGCCCACCTTTTCGTGGCGCAGCGTACCGTGCCAGATGGTTATGATATTGATGCTCATTGGCAATCTTTTGTCGGCCAGTTGATTAAACATCAGTTTGATTGTTCACATGAAGATATCTTGGCCCCAGAAAATGTACGCCAGATTGGCGAATGTTTAAATACGCTGCTGGAGTCGAAGGCAGCACTGAAAAAATAACAAAAACCACCATTGACGAAACCAGTGCTTATCAAGGCTGGTTTCGTCTTAATCTTCGCGATGTTTTGAAAGCATTACATTCTGGTTTGAATAGATAATAGTATGAA
>NZ_CAWNTB010000032.1:0-8566 GCF_963877065.1 Vibrio sp. V01_P9A10T6 | reverse complement strand
CACTATGACTCGTCCAGCCGTGCACATCAGCCTTGGTGTGCTCACGATGGGCGGTTTTATCGCCGGTGTGATTTTCTGGGGCGGTTTTAATACTGCACTTGAAGCCACCAACACCGAAGCATTCTGTATCAGCTGCCACACAATGCGCGACAACGTTTATGTTGAGCTGCAAGAAACCGTGCACTGGAAAAACCATTCAGGCGTACGTGCCACTTGCCCAGACTGCCACGTACCACACGAATGGACCGCTAAAATTGCGCGTAAGATGCAAGCCTCTAAGGAGGTATTTGCGCAAGTTTTTGGTGATTTAGGTACCCCTGAAAAATTCGAAGAGCGCCGTATTGAATTGGCCAAGCATGAGTGGGAGCGCTTTTCAGCCAACAACTCATTGGAATGTAAAAATTGCCACAATTACGATTCGATGGATTTCGAACAGATGTCGGCAACCGCGCGTATTCAGATGAAACAAGCAGCGGAAAAAGATCAAAGTTGCCTAGATTGCCATAAAGGGATCGCCCACAACCTGCCTAAAAATATGGATAGCTCAGGTGGACTGATTGGCGAGCTAGAGCAGTTGGCATCTAAAACCGATTACTCGGTCGGCAAGCAAGTGGTGAGCGTTCGCTTCTTACCTATTTATGAAGATGCGCAAGCTCAAGTGGAAGCAGGCCTTCTGAACCCAGCATCGGCAGTCACGGTATTGGATGAGAAAGGCGAGATGATTCAAATCGAAATTGATGGTTGGCGTAAAGCAAAAGGCTTTGGTCGTGTGATCCAAGAAGATTTTGGTATGAACATCGCTGTGGGCTCCTTGATGAAAGAAGCGGCACAAAATGATGCAATCGTCACTGTTGGTGAAAAGCGTGTCGATGATCTCACCGGTCTACCTTGGGAAAAAGTAAACGCGAAAGTGTGGATGAAAAAACAAGCCATGCTCGATAGCGTGGATCCAATTTGGGAAAAAGCGGGTGAGGCCTATAAAACGAACTGCTCTGTCTGTCATAGCCAACCGGATGAAGCGCATTTTGATGCGAATACTTGGCCGGGCATGTTTAACGGCATGATGGCATTCGTCAACTTCGACACAGACAGCGAAGCGTTAGTCTTGAAGTATCTACAAAAACACTCTTCAGATTTTGCTGAAGGTCACCATTAATCCACGTCAAACGGAGTTTTAAATATGGCGATTACACGAAGAAGTTTTCTTAAAGGTGTAGCAACCACCAGTGCGGCGTCGGTTATTGGGCCAAGTTTATTGGTCTCGACATCGGCTAACGCTGCAGAAACAACAGGCAGTTGGAAAGTATCAGGCTCTCATTGGGGTGCATTTCGCGCACATGTGTATGGCGGAAAAGTACAATCGGTCAAGCCGCTAGAGTCAGACACGCACCCCACTGATATGCTCAACGGAATCAAAGGCATTATCTATAGCCCATCACGAGTGCGTTACCCAATGGTTCGCCTTGATTGGCTCAAAAAACATAAATACAGCGGCGAAACACGTGGCAACAACCGTTTTATCCGCGTCACTTGGGATGAAGCGTTGGATCTGTTTTATCGTGAACTTGAGCGTGTACAAAAAGAGTACGGCCCTTGGGCGCTGCATGCAGGACAAACGGGTTGGAACCAAACGGGGTCATTTCACAACTGCACAGCGATGATGCAACGCGCTGTAGGTATGCACGGTAACTTCATCACTAAAGTGGGTGATTACTCAACAGGTGCAGGCCAAACCATTCTTCCTTACGTGTTAGGTTCGACAGAAGTGTATGCCCAAGGAACCTCTTGGTCGGAAATTCTTGAGCATTCAGACAACATTGTTTTGTGGGCGACCGACCCGGTAAAAAACCTGCAAGTTGGCTGGAACTGTGAAACGCACCAATCCTTTCCTTATCTTGATCAGTTGAAAGAAAAAGTGGCAAAAGGAGAGATCAACGTTATTTCGGTTGATCCAGTCAAGAATAAAACCCAGCGCTTCTTAAACAGTGACCATTGGTACATTAACCCACAGACCGATGTGGCGTTTATGTTGGCGGTGGCGCATGTGTTGTATAACGAAGATCTGTATGACAAGGCGTTCATCAAAACCTATTGCTTAGGATTTGAACCTTTTATTCAGTACGTTCAAGGCGAAACGAAAGATAAGATTGTTAAGTCGCCAGAATGGGCCGCCGAGATTTGTGGCGTAACAGCCGATAAGATCCGCGAATTTGCACGTATGCTCGTTAATGGCCGAACTCAGTTACTGTTTGGTTGGTGTATTCAGCGTCAAGAGCATGGCGAACAGCCTTACTGGGCTGGTGCGGTTGTGGCTGCGATGGTTGGTCAAATTGGCCTGCCAGGCGGGGGGATCTCCTACGGGCATCACTATTCTGGCATTGGGGTCCCATCAACCGGTTTTGCCTCGCCCGGCGGTTTTCCACGTAACCTAGATACGGGTTCAAAACCGAAATGGGACAACGAAAACTACAACGGCTACAGTAAAACGATTCCTGTTGCCCGTTGGGTCGATTGTTTGCTAGAGCCGGGTAAAGAGATCCGCTACAACGGTTCGAGCGTAAAATTACCTGATTACAAAATGATGGTTATTTCAGGCAACAACCCGTGGCATCATCACCAAGATCGTAACCGAATGAAGAAGGCGTTCCGCAAGCTTCAAACCGTCGTCACGATCGATTTTGCTTGGACGGCGACTTGCCGTTTCTCCGACATCGTTCTTCCTGCCTGTACTCAGTTTGAGCGCAATGATATCGATGTATACGGTTCTTATTCGGGCAAGGGTTTGATTGCCATGCACCGCTTGGTTGACCCTCTGTTCCAATCGCGTACTGACTTTGAGATTTTCACTGAATTGACGCGTCGCTTTGGCCGCCATGAAGAGTTCACACGCGGCATGGATGAGATGGAGTGGGTCCGTTCGCTCTATAACGAGTGTAAAAAAGCCAACGCGGGTAAGTTTGATTTACCAGAATTTGAACAGTTTTGGCAGCAGAGCGTACTGGATTTTGGTGAAGGCCAACCTTGGGTTCGCCACGCCGATTTCCGTAAAGACCCTGAGATAAACGCATTGGGTACACCGTCTGGCTTTATCGAGATTACGTCACGTAAGATTGGGCGTTATGGCTATGAACATTGCCAAGATCACCCGATGTGGTTTGAAAAAACCGAGCGTTCGCACGGCGGTCCGGGTTCAGATAAGCATCCATATTGGTTACAATCTTGTCACCCAGATAAGCGTTTGCACTCACAAATGTGTGAGTCAGAAGAGTATCGCGCGACCTATGCTGTCAATGGCCGTGAGCCCGTGTATATCAACCCAATCGATGCGAAACAAAAAGGCATTAAAGCTGGGGATTTAGTTCGCGTATTTAATGATCGCGGCCAGCTATTAGCTGGTGCCGTTTTAAGCGATGGCTACCCGCGCGGCGTGATCCGCATCGAAGAGGGGGCGTGGTATGGCCCGTTGAATGAAAAAGAGGGAGCTATTTGCACCTATGGCGATCCAAATACACTCACACTCGATGTCGGCTCATCTGAGCTGGCGCAAGCCACTTCAGCCAATACTTGCATTGTCGATTTCGAGAAATTTACTGGTAAAGTACCACCAGTGACGTCATTCGGTGGACCAATCGAAGTGGCGTAATTCCGTCATTAGCTCAACGAAACGCCAGCAAACATGCTGGCGTTTTACTTGTCACATCCAAACTTGTACCTTGGGCGTTCTCATTGTTGAATAAAACAGCATACGGAGCCACGTCAAAGAGAAAACGTGATCAAAACAACTTACATGCAACGCGAATTCATTAGACACTGCCAGAACAACAATTTGTACTTTGTACTGAGGTGTTATGACAACGATCACTCTGCCATGTCATCGAGAAGTTGAGTTACTTCAACCGGATTTGATTGCCCAATTGCAAGGCGATGAGATCAGTTTTTCCTATTCAGGCATACATAACTCGCCCATTTCCGATCACTACTCGCTGTTTCGCACTCTATTTGACGTTGAATCGGACGCACGAGTAATTGGTGACGGTTTTCAAATGCTAGCGCAAACTGCAGGTTCGCCGCATCATCCGGTGGATGTGGGGCGTTGCCCTGACAATAGCTTGAGCTACCGGATTTACCCGCTGCAAGACAGCCAACGTTATTACAACACGCTGGTGATTGAACAATCCACCGGATACCAACTGTTTGGTTTTACCTCTTGCCACCGTTTTGCTGGCTATTTTGAAATTCTTGAGGAAAGGACGGGCACCTATTTAGTCGCTTCCATTGACGGCGAGCAGACCCATCCACAAGATTGGACAAATAACAGTTTAGAATCCGTCGTTATTTTGCAAGGTGATTCATTATCAGGTTTGTATCAACAGTATGCGCAATATATTAGTTGTCACCATACGCCGCGTGCTGGTGTGGCACAACCTGCGCCCGTTGGATGGTGTTCATGGTATGCCTATTATGCCGATGTTAATGAACAGCACATCCTAACCAACCTTGCGGCAATGCAAGGAGAACTTTCGGGGCTAGAATGGGTGTTGCTGGATGATGGCTATCAGGCGTTTATGGGCGATTGGTTGACGCCGTCCGATAAGTTTTCTCGTGGTGTTAAAGCGCTGATCCAAGAGATCAAACAAGCGGGCAAAAAAACCGCAATTTGGCTCGCGCCCTTCATTGCACAAGCTGAATCTCAATTGTTTAAGCAACATCCAGATTGGTTTGTACAAAATGCTCAAAGACAACCACTGAAAGCTGAAGAAGTAACCTACGGTGGCTGGCGCTGTACACCTTGGTATGTGCTGGATGGCTCTCATCCTGACGTGCAGGAATACTTAACCCATGTGATCAAAACCATGAAAGAAGAGTGGGGGGTTGAGCTGTTTAAGTTGGATGCGAACTATTGGGGAGCACTTAAAGGGCGGCGTTATCAGTCGGGAGTGACGGGTGTTGAAGCGTACCGTTTAGGTATGCAGGCGATAGCAGAAGGCGCGGGAGAGGCATGGTTACTTGGATGTAACGCGCCGATGTGGCCGTCACTGGGTTTAGTAGATGCCATGCGTGTTTCGGACGATGTCGAGCGTTCGCCACAGCGCTTTGAACAAATCGCTAAAGAGACTTTTTATCGCAGTTGGCAGCACCGCAAGTTATGGCAAATTGATCCTGATTGCGCAACACTGACGTCGCTTGCGAATCAATCGACCGATCGCGTCAGCTATGAATTTCATCGCAATGTATTGCTTGCGTGTGGTGGCTTGTTGCTTTCAGGTGATCCACTCCCAGAATTGACCTCTTTTGCTAAGCAGAGTCTAAATAAGTTAATGATTAGGCGCAAACACAACCAAGATGCGGCTAAGCCAACTTCATTGGCTCTCAATCACCTATTTTTAAAGTTAACAGAACGCAATGATCTGCACTGCGTGTTCAATTACCAAGGTAAGGCATGTGACTATACCTTAACAGCGAGCCAGCCAGTGAATTGGTATGACTACTGGACAGGAGATAAGCTTTCGCCAGAGCCAGTCAAAGTATTTGAAGTCTCCTTGGCAAGTGGCTTAACCAGCCGAGCAGTGATTACCTCTTGTTAGTGGAGTGCCCTTGTTAACAGAGTGCTCTTGTTAAGAGTGCTCAGGTTAACTGAATGATTCGGGGTAGCAGAATGCTGCGCTAAATTAGCCATAATTTCTTAACCACAAGTCATGACAAATTCTGAAAATCAGGTAAAGTATCGGCCTTTGTGAGCAATCTCGCCTATCACCTTCGATAGGCCATTAAATAGCATTAAAATAGGAAGAAAGATGATTTTCGTTGTCGGTCATAAAAACCCAGATAGTGATAGCATTTGTGGTGCATTAGTTGCTGCTGAATTACTTAAAGCACGTGGTCTAGAAGCAACGCCTGTTCGTCAGGGTGAAATTAACCGTGAAACTCAACACATTCTTGCAACAGCTGGTGTTGATCAACCTGAACTTCGCACTAGCGTCGCGGGCGAAAAAGTATGGCTTGTGGACTATACCGATCTTGCACAAGCACCTGATGACATCAACCAAGCGGAAATTCTCGGTATTGTTGACCATCATCGCCTAGGCGACGTAATGACAGTGAATCCGCTAGAAGCGTGGATTTGGCCAGTCGGCTGTACCTGCACTATCTTGTTCAACCTATTCAAGATGGAAAATGCACCAATCACACGTCCTTTAGCCATATTGATGATGTCTGCGATTTTGTCTGACACGGTCGGTTTTGCGTCTCCAACGTGCACACCAAAAGATAAAGAAGCTGTGCTGGCACTGGCTGAAATTGCTGAGGTTGAAGACCTTGATGCCTTTATTAAAGCGCTTTTGATTGCGAAAACAGACATTGAAGGTTTATCTGCCGCTCAACTTGTTGAGAAAGATTTGAAAGCTTACCCATTCAACGGCCGTGATGTGGTGGTTGGTCAAGTGGAATTGGCAACGCTTGAACAAGTCGATGGCATGATTGACGCCATTCAAGCAGACCTAGTTCGTCGCTGCAAAGAGGAAGGCCTTGCGTTTGCCGCCGTGATGTTGACCGACATTACCACCGCGCAGACCCGTCTTCTTTATACTGGTGAATGGGCTGAAAAACTAGCCAAACACGAACAAAATGGCATGTTGATGATGGAAAATACCTTAAGCCGTAAGAAACAAGGTTGGCCTTGGCTGCAAGCTGAATTGGCTTAATCCTTTTTATCATCTTATTGTTTAAGATTCTAAATTTAACGCCTGCAGTGCTACACTGTAGGCGTTTTTATATTCCCCAACTTTCGCATGGAGCCGGGCTATGGCAGACGCATTAACCACAGAACAGATAGAAGCAATCAATCGCTATAATGAAGAAGAACGTTTTAAATACTGCATTAAAGCCATTGTTGCAAACCGTGAAGTTTGGATACTAAAAGATGAGCACGGTTGTGTCATGCTCAACACAGAAGAAGATGATTGTGTTCCTGTGTGGCCTAACCAAGAGTTTGCCAAGGCATGGGCAACAGGCGAGTGGCAAGCGTGTGAAGCGGAAGCGATCTCTTTGAACAAATGGCACAGCCGTTGGACTTCGGGCCTAGAAGAAGATGAACTGTCGGTGGTAGTGTTCCCCAATGAGAATGAAGAAGGCGTTGTGTTATTTCCCGACGAGTTCGATTTTGAATTGAAAAAGCAAGCCAGTAAAACTCGCTAACTCAAAGAGCTTCTGATAGAAGCTCTTTTCTGTTCTATTGGCGCGCTAATCCCGAAAGAAATAGGTTCCAGATTAACGAGTTATCTGGCTATCCGAATGTCTATTGATGGATAAAAAATCACGAATTTGAACGTCTGCTCGCATAGATGATAACTTATCGTTCAATGAATCCCACGCTTGTTTCTGGTCGAGATTTTGAGAGGGAGTGTTGTCGACATTTGGAGCAAATTTATACGTAATTGCTCGGCCGGTCGGCTCCCTGCCCACAACCATTTCGTCTATTTTATTTGTTAAACCGATATTTCCATAACTTTCGGCCATCTTCTTTACTCCTGCAACTAAAGGAGCTTTCCAAGGTTGCACATTATAATAAGGAAACTCGCCTTTGAAAGAAATATACTCGCTTAATGATTGATCACCGCTAGCCATACTAGATTTAGACAATAACATCAGGTCAAGAAATATATTCTTAGGTAACGATAACGTCAGTACAATGTTGACATTGCGCTTGCCTTTTCCATTTAGCTTAAATAAAGGCTTTAAATTGCCAGATTTAGAGTTAAGGTAAGAGATGCTAGCTTTTCCAAAAAGAGACGGGTTATCCAATCCCAACTCGGCAGATTTAATGCCAAACACTCCCTTAAGATCTTTGGGAATATTATTATCGTAACAACGAAAAACGATAATATAGTTGGAGTCAACCGAATCTCCTTTTGTATCAGTTAACGTATTAGAAATAAAAACTTGAGCACTCGTTACCTGTGTATTGTCACTAATGTAAGCAAGATGAATATTACTATCTCTCTGGATGTCTATATTATATCCATCCAAAAGTTTAGCTATTTCAGCATCGGCTCTGTCCTTTACTTTGTTGACAGTATCATTATCAACAGGTAAATAACCTATCGCCCCTTCTGCGAAGCCGAGTTTGTATGTTTGAACATCACTAAACCCTTTAGCATCGAGCATATCTTTACGCGCTTCCAACGATTGACTACATATCTAGCCAGTAGATCCATTTCTTCTAAAAGAAGCACTTTTCCTTTCGCAAAGTTAAATCGTCCACACACATGATCAATTACCATCGATAATTTGTCTGTGGGCAATATCCCAACAGGACAGACAATAAAAATAGGATCAATGAACTCTTTTATGTCATGACTATTAGAGCTAGAGGATATATTTCGGTATTGGTCGATAGAAGAGCGATCTACATTGATAGGTATAATGGATGCTCGGCCTCCTTCCTCAACAACAATACGAGATATTCTATTTGCCAAGGTATGGTCACCCCCTCCTGACATATATGGATTGAGTATAACAACATCTCGTCCCTTGGTTGGCGCACTCGCCTCACTATGAACAGCTGCTG
>NZ_CAWNTB010000031.1:0-8778 GCF_963877065.1 Vibrio sp. V01_P9A10T6 | reverse complement strand
AACCAATAATGGTGATAATAAAAATAACTTTTCTATATGATTAATTTTTTTGTTTTTTATAAGCATTATTTGCTAAAGCCATTTTTACTTTGCGGTACAGTGAGTACAATTCACGAGTGGGTTTTCTGTACAATGGAGCCTTGGGTTGCTGTTCGTTTTGAAACGTTGTGTCAAAGTATTGAGGATTTGCAACCACACTTGGTAGGAATAAGAATGAAGGCATCTGATGCAAATATAGTGACCCCATATAGTTATCAACAGGCATCGACCAGCACTGTGAAGACTTAAGTAATTTCGTTGCTGCATCAGGAGAAAGTGCATAAGCTCTAGCGCCACCAAAATTATTACTTAGAAAATAGATGTCATAGTTATTTTCCTGTTCCTTCAAGAACAGTTCACTGCGATCACAAGCTTCCTCCAATCTCAAAAAGCCATATTCTTGGGTTTTAATTTTGATTAGATCAATAAAATGTATAAAGCAGGGTAATAGCTCAGCATCATCCTCTAAAACAATGATCGGCTCATTCAAGTCAACACTCTTTTGCCAGAGTAGATAATGGCTCGCGTAGCAGCCCATCTCCCCTTTTGAAGGCATTTTACCACTGGTAAACCATAACCGCTTGGTATAGTCATAATTGGCAAATAAAGGGTGTGGAGGAACAACTCGACCATCAATCGCATCAAAGAACTCAAAATCCAGGCCGTAATTAGCCATTTGTTGCTCAATGGATGCTCGTCTTTCTAGGCTGTTTTTAAGGCTAATAACGTAGATTTTCATCACAAAAACTCGAATTTCTATAATATGCTCGCCAATATGCTGCACAATACTTATTCTCAGATTGAGGCGGATTAGAGCATATCTTGCCTAGCATTTGAATGCATTTGTTAACAGAAATTGAGTTTTATCAAACGAACGCTGTGCTAGAATGGCCGTAAAATAAGAATGACGGTGAAAAATGAAGTTACTGATTGTGGGTCCTTCATGGGTAGGCGATATGGTGATGTCACAAAGTTTATATCAACGCCTTAATCAACAGCACCCTGATGCACAAATTGACGTTCTAGCCCCCGCTTGGTGCAAACCTATTTTGGAACGCATGCCAGAAGTGAATTGCGCGATTGAAATGTCGATTGGACATGGCGCTTTTAATCTTGCTGGTCGGTGGGCGCTCGCCCAAGAGCTAAAACGCAACAATTACACTCATGCCTATGTCTTACCAAATTCGGCAAAATCAGCACTCATACCGCTATTTGCGGGTATTCCTTCTCGAACTGGCTGGAAGGGTGAGTTTCGCTACGGCTTACTTACTGATCTTCGCCCTAATCGTAAAGTGTTCCAGTATATGGTTGAACGCTATGTGGCTCTTGCTTATTCAAAAGAAAGCATGCTCGATAAAGTACAGCTAGAAAACTGCCCTCATCCTTCTTTATTAGTTGATAGCAAAGCTCAGCAATATGCCATTTCAAGATTAGGCTTATCGACAACCAAACCAATTGTCGGTTTATGCCCAGGGGCTGAGTTTGGTCCGGCTAAAAGATGGCCTGACCACTATTATGCTCAAGTTGCACAACACGCTATTGAAAGCGGCTATCAAATCTGGCTTTTTGGCTCGACCAAGGATAGCAAAGTATGTGACCTCATTCGTTCAGCACTTAGCACCGAACAACAAAAATATGCCTTTAATCTAGCTGGACAAACCTCACTTGTTGAAGCTGTGGATCTGTTGGCTGCTTGCCATACCGTCATCAGTAATGATTCAGGATTAATGCATGTCTCCGCCGCCGTAGGTTGTAATATCGTCGCAATTTATGGATCAAGCTCACCGCAATACACGCCACCGCTAACTGAGCGCTTAGAAATGGTGTATACCGATATTGAATGCCGCCCATGCTTTAAACGAACCTGCCCATTAGGGCACTTAAATTGCCTAAATCAACTGCAACCGGTGCAAGTTATTCAAGCTTTAGATAGATTTATTGGAAAAGATTCATGAAACACCTCTGGTTTGAAAAAGGGGCTTATGCCTCGAAGGCCGCGCGCCAATACTTGAATGGTTATTTTAATCCTTTAGCGATCAAGAAAATTGCCGTCATTCGCCATGCTGCGCTCGGTGATCAAGTCATTGTGCGCCCCTTTTTGATTGAAGCTCGGAAGTTCTTCCCTCATGCAGAAATAACATTAGTCACCGTTTCAAACTACCTCTATGGAACACCAGCAGAGTTAGCGGATAAAACAGTGGTAATGAAAAGCCGTGAGGATTCAAAACACTTATCACTCAAGCAAAAATGGCAAGACTACAGCCAACTGGAAGAGCAAGATATTATATTTGATGTCGCTGGGACAAATCGCTCTTACTGGATGACATTACTGACTAAAGCAAAACTCAAAGTTGGCTTTCCTTACACGCCATTTTTATGTGGCACCTTGTATAACTTGGCAGTATTTCGCTCTGACTTTCAACCAGAAGTAGAATGCATGCTCGATATGCTTAAAATCCTTGGCCACAGCCCAAGCTATCCTCTCGATTTTGCCTACCCAGACAACAGGCAACTTTGTGATTTTGAGACACCTTACCTTGTCTATTTCAGTGGAGCTTCGCAGCTGAGAAAAATCTTATCTAAGCCTGAAATGCGTGCTGTCATCGAGCAAACTATTGAGCAGCAACCCAATGTAAAACATGTCTTCCTTGAGGGAAAAAATGAGTTTGAAAAAGGTGAGTATCTACAAAATCTTGCAAAGGCTGGAAAATTAACGATTCAGCCATGCTTACCTTTAGATGAATTAGTCACGTTTATTGCGAAAGCAACGTTAGTGATTGCTCCAGACACTGGCATACGCAATGTGGCCATATCGACCCACACACCAACTGTTGGTATTTTTTACGCTACCGTCCCTTTTCGTTATACACCATTGTATGAAACACATACGATCGTGATGAATGCCAATGGTGAAAAGCCTTCTACTGAGCAAATTACTGCAGCGATTACTGCCACGTTGAAACAGCGCTCGATAACCGAAAAAAACAGATAGGATCAATCAATATGAGCCAAGTAACTGTATTAATCGCAAACCGATTAATCCGCTTGACCGGGAATATTTTTAAAATGCTCGCTTACCCATTTCATTGGGTGTTTCCAAAATTGCGTTTTACCATTCCTGCCTATTCACCAGCAAAATGGACTCGTTCTAATCGCAGTGCTATTCCACGTACAATTTGGCAAACCAACTTTACCGATCAAGCCTCCCTACCCGTTTATATTAACTACTTATTTAATCGATTAATGTCGCTCAATTGTGACTATCACTATGTAAGTACCGAAGCCCGTGGTGAGTATTTACGAACCCACGCATCAACTGAAATCTATGATGCTTACATGCGGCTAACCAACGGCGCTGCTCAAGCCGATTTATGGCGTTTAGTAGTACTCAATAACGAAGGGGGCGTCTATATGGACATTGACGCAACTTTGGTATGGTCTCTCGATAAACTGATTGGCGATGAGCAACAAGCGGTTTACATAAAGATTGACAACAATACTCGTTTTACCAACTACTTTATCGCCTCAGCACCCAATAATAACGACCTCAGCCAAGCGATTGAAAAAGTACTGCATAACATTGAGAACTACGACCCTAAAATGGGCGTTTATTATTCAACCGGGCCTGGCGTATTTGATGAATTACTTAAAGGCAGAGAAGATCTTTGCACAAAAGATAGAAAATACGTTTGTATTCAAGGTAGTTTTACCAATGAACATTTTCAATATATAGATCGCCCTCGTTCGAAATGGACTCACATTAATCCGGATGATTTGGTAAAGAAAAAGGAACAGTAGAGTGGTGATTCGTGCTCTCTATACCTTACTTCTCTGTGTAGCTTCTCCTTTTTTAATGTGGGGCTTGTACAAAAATCGGCCGGGCAAGCCGTGTGTTGGTGCTCGCTGGAAAGAGCATTTTGGCTTCACACCACCGCTTAAAACTAATCAATCCCCTATTTGGATCCACGCAGTATCGGTTGGAGAAACGCTTTCAGTTTCTCCACTGATAAAAAAACTCAAATCACAATATCCTGATCAGCCGATTGTTATTACCACAACAACCCCCACCGGTGCAGAGCAAGCGGCTAAATTAGAAGAGCTTGCCGAGCATAGATATATGCCCTTTGACTTTTCTTTTGCCGTTCGTGGTTTTATAAAACGGATAAAGCCAAGCCAAATGCTGATCATGGAAACAGAATTATGGCCCAATACACTCAATACCGTAGCCAAAGCCAATCTACCCATTACAGTGATTAACGCACGTTTATCTGAACGTTCTTGTCAACGATACGCTAAATTTCAACCGATATTTAACTTATTAGCCTCTCACTTAACACGTGTACTTTGTCAGTATCCAGATGATGCACAGCGATTTATACGACTTGGTCTTACAAAGGAAAAAGTGTCTGTTACTGGTTCAATTAAATTTGATATTAATATTGATCAAGCAATCATACAAAGAGGCAAGCAGTTAAGATCTCATCTAGGGAGTGCGCGCCCAGTTTGGATTGCAGCCAGCACTCACCAAGGTGAAGATGAACAAGTGTTAGCCGCTCATGCCAAAGTACTTAAAGCACACCCTAGCGCACTGCTTATGCTTGTTCCGCGCCACCCTGAGCGATTTAATGCTGTTTTTGAGTTATGTAAAACACAATTTATGAGTGTGCGGCGAACTCAAACAGAGAATAAACTCGATCCAGAAGTACAGGTCTATCTAGCTGATACTATGGGGGAGATGCTAGTACTCATGGGATCTGCTGACATTTGCTTTATGGGCGGAAGCTTAGCGGGTGACAAAGTCGGTGGGCATAATTTACTCGAGCCAGCTGCGCTTGGTTTACCCATGTTGACTGGCCCAAGCTATTACAACTTCAGTGAAATCACTCAAGCCCTCAATCAAGCCGATGCTTGTGTGATCACACAAGATGCAGAGCAAATTGCACAAATGCTTTGTGAATGGTTCACTGATAACAAACAGCGTATTCATCGCGGCAAGCAGGGTTATCAAATCGTAGAACAAAACCGTGGCGCTCTTGCCAAAACACTTGAATATTTAGATTTATAAAGAGAATACTCTTAATGAAACGACTAATTGTTGATCTTGATGGGACACTAACTCAAGCCAATACTTCCGATTATAAAAACGTCCTACCGAGAATGGATGTGATTGAACAACTGCGCAATTATAAGCAAAAGGGGTTTGAGATTGTGATTTCAACGGCGCGTAATATGCGCACTTATGAAGGTAACGTCGGTAAAATCAATATCCATACTCTTCCTATCATTACTGAGTGGCTGGATAAACACCAAGTTCCGTATGATGAAATTTTAGTGGGCAAACCTTGGTGTGGGCACGACGGCTTTTATATTGATGATCGCGCCGTGCGCCCTACCGAATTTTCCTCAATGAGTTTGGAAGAGATCCACCAACTCTTCGAGAAGGAAAAATCATGTTCCTGATAATGTCTGGTGCCTACGTCGGGCAAGAATTGGAATCTGAATTTGGACGTATTCCACCTAGCTTTCTACCTTTAGGCAATCGACCTCTTTTCCAACATCAAGTCGCTTTAGCACCGCAGGGGGTGCAGATCTATCTCTCCTTGCCCGAGTCGTTTACCATCTCAGAAATCGACAGTCAGTGGCTTGAACAGCATCAGGTGACGATTATCGCTACGCCTGATGGGCTGAGCCTTGGCGCTTCTTTGGTTGCTGCACTCAATATTAGTGGCCACTCACTTAATGCACCACTGCACATCCTCTACGGTGATACGCTTTTTAACCAACTTCCTGTTGGAGATGATATTGTCAGCGTTTCGACCGCGAAAGACAGTTATAACTGGGCCGTATTGACTAATGATGAAGTTGATTGGCTACAAGATGCCAACACTCCAATGAATAGCGAAAGTCAACGGATTATCGATGGCTACTTTAAATTCAGCCGCCCACGTGAACTGGTTCGCAGTATTACACAGAGTGAGTGGCAATTTATTGCTGGTCTTAACCGCTACCATAAAAACGTAGGCTTAAGTGCCGTCAACTCGATTGGCTGGCTCGATTTTGGTCATGTGAATACTTACTATCATTCCAAAGCTGAATTCACAACTCAGCGCGCCTTTAATGAGCTCATTATAACCGCCAAATGGATTGAAAAATCGAGTATAAAGAACCAAAAAATAGCCGCTGAAGCTTACTGGTTTGACAATCTGCCGATGACAATGCGTGGTTTCATTCCACAATATTTAGGTAGTCAAAACAGCGAGGGGAAAATTTCCTATCGCTTAGAATATCTCTACCTCACTGCGCTGAATGAGTTATTCGTTTTTTCCAAGCTGCCAAGTCAAATCTGGCAAAAAATCTTAGCCAGCGCGGTGGAGTTTTTAAGCCTGTGCCTTGAGCAACCTACCGAGCCGAATGATCCCATCAATACTCTCGACATACTGTTTGCCGATAAAACCACTCTACGCCTTAACGAATTCTGTGCATCGCGACGCATCACGTTAGAAAAAAAGTGGCAATTTGCAGGACAAGATGTCTCGCTCGCGCAAATTCTGCGCGATAGCCAAAAACATCTGCCTAATGGAGAACCCTTACTGGGCGTCTTGCACGGTGATTTTTGCTTTAGCAATATTTTGTATGACTTCCGAGCCAACAAAATTAAAACGATCGACCCTAGAGGGATGACGCCTGACGGGCAGAAAACACTGTATGGTGATATCCGCTACGATTTAGCTAAGCTGAGTCATTCAATTCTTGGTTTGTATGATTGGATTATTGCCGGTTACTACCATGTTGAGATTGGCGACAAAGCGATCAAATTAAAGATTGCAGAGCAGAGCCAACATAAAGAGACGCAGCAAGGCTTTATCGAACTAATTGAACAGACTTTTGGCCTCACGGCGAAAAATCTCTACGCGATGCAAATTCAACTTTTCTTATCGATGTTGCCTTTGCATGCCGATGATCGCCGTCGCCAAGATGCCTTGTTTGCCAATGCGTTCCGTCTCCATCAAATTTTATTGAGGCTTGATCAATGATTGTGATCCCAATGGCGGGAATGAGTTCTCGCTTCTTTAAAGCCGGTTATACCCAGCCCAAATATATGCTTGAAGCCCACGGTCAAACCCTGTTTGAACACTCGGTCAGCAGCTTTGCTGCGTATTTTGCTAACACTCCGTTTCTGTTCATTGTGCGCAATGTTTACGACACCGCAGCGTTTGTGCGCGAAAAAGCCTCTCAGCTTGGCATTAAACAGTTTTACATTGCTGAATTGCATACAGAAACTCGCGGCCAAGCCGAAACGGTGACTTTAGGGTTAGAGGAATTAGCAAAGCAAGGCGTGGACTATCAAGGATCGATCACGGTGTTTAACATCGACACATTCCGCCCGAATTTTGTATTCCCTGACATTAGCCAACACAGTGATGGCTACCTAGAAGTGTTTCAGGGCAGCGGTAACAATTGGTCTTTCGCCAAACCAGAACATACCGGAAGCACCAAAGTGATCCAGACCGCGGAGAAAAACCCGATTTCCGATCTCTGTAGTACCGGGCTTTATCACTTCAATCGTAAAGAAGATTACTTGGAGGCGTATCGTGAATACGTTGCCAGACCTAGCCAAGAATGGGAGAGAGGCGAGCTATACATTGCGCCGCTCTACAATTTACTCATTCAAAAGGGGTTGAATATTCACTACCACTTGCTCGCACGCCATGAGGTCATTTTTTGTGGCGTACCAGATGAATACACGGACTTTTTGAGGCAACCACAACCATGATCAAGATTGATGATGAAGCGATCACCTTTGTTGTGCAGGGGCCAGTGCAAGCCAGTGCCAGTCGCCAGCAAATCGCTGGCATCACAGAGCAATGTTTGAACTCCATACGTCGCTTTTTTCCTAAATCGACCATCATTCTGTCGACTTGGAAAGGGCAGCCGTTGGATGGCCTTGATTACGACCAAGTGTTGGAATTGGATGATCCCGGCTCAAATACCGTTTTTTATGACGGTCAGCCACTCAAACTCAATAATAACCGTCAGATGTACAGTACCCACATGGGGCTGAAAGCGGTAAAAACGCCTTATGCGGTTAAGCTACGCACCGATAACCTGCTGACAGGTCGCCAATTTGTTGAGCTGTATGAACAATATGCCGATGTCCCCAGAGCACAGAATTATCAATTTTTGACTCAGCGGGTACTCACCAGCAGCACGTTTTTTATTTCGAGTCACTATGGGCATCCGGTTCATTTTCATAAAAGCGATCTGTTTGACTTTGGCCTGACCCGAGATCTCCTGACCATTTGGTCTGATCGCTGGATACCAGAATTACACTTTACGCTTAAGCCGGGCTACAAAGCACGCCACCCAGCAACAGAGCAAGTTTTATGTCTGAATTGGATCTCAGCGCAACTCAGTGAAGAGCACCATATCGAGAGTAAAACCTGCGATCATGCAGGGTTAGGTGAAGAGTTTTGGCCACAGTTTATAGCGAATAACTTACTGATTGATGGCCCAGAAAAACTGGGATTAGATGTGACTGAACGTTTCTATCAGCGAGGTAATCTAGCACTTGAGTATGATTTAAAAGATTGGCTGTATCTTAACCAAATAACATCAATCCCACGTGATAAGAAACGTCTGTACCGTTACTATAAAAATCAAGTTGGCCGTATACTTAAAAATCTCCATTCTTTGATTTAAATATCACTCTCTGACTTTAATAACAATAGGGGTTAACAT
>NZ_CAWNTB010000030.1:0-8833 GCF_963877065.1 Vibrio sp. V01_P9A10T6 | reverse complement strand
GGCAATGCGTTCTTTTTCCGCTTTTGCAATTTCAGCCTCTTTAGCGATTCGCTCCTGCTCTGCTTTTTTTACCGCTTCTTCTTTTATCTTACGTTCCGTTTCCGCTTTTACCGCCCGCTCTTTTTCTTTACGAGCTCGTTCTTCTGCCACTTTACGCTCTTGTTCTTTTTCGGCACGTTGCTTTTCAGCTTCTCTGGCCGCTTTCGCTTCCTGAGCTTGTTGTTCTTTTAGTTGGCGAATATTCTCTTCTTCCGCCTTGCGGTTTTTTTCCAACTGCTCACTTTCGCGGCGTAACTTATCCAGCCGATCCTGCTCTTTTTTGGCAGCAGCTTCACGCTGGTTACGAATTTGTTGGGCTTGTTTTTGTACCAGTTGTGGATCAATCACCACAGCTTGAACCATCTGCCCTACAGGCTCGGGCTTAGTTAGGCTAAAATCCGAACCCCATAACAAAGCAATGATCAACACTATATGCAAAACAGCCGAGATAATGATGGGCTTTTTGTAATCGCTTTTTTTGGATTTATGATCTTTCATGAACAGTACAAACTATCCTTTAATTTCGGTTAGCAGACCTACTTTTGAAATGCCCGCACGATTCAATTCATCCAGAACCAGTATCACTTCTGCATAAGGCGTTGCAGCATCACCGCCAACCGCAACCGGTGAATCCGGTTTCAACGACAATTCAGCTTTGACTCTAATGATGACATCTTGCAGCGACAGACCCCGCTCGACTTCCTCATTATTTACGCTCAACCCGAGACGACCTTCTTTATCTATTTCCACGATGATAAAACTACTATCACTGTCGCCTTTCAGATCAGCCGCTGACTTTGAAGTGGTGGTTTTAGGAAGCTCGACATCAACGCCTTGAGTGACAAACGGCGATGTCACCATAAAAATAATCAGCAACACGAGCATAACGTCGATATAAGGGACAACGTTAATCTCAGCTGTCAACTTGCGCTTTTTACGCTGGTAACCCACCATCGTCTATTCCCTACCAGCCATCGCTTGGCGGTGAAGAATGCTATGAAATTCTTCAGAAAAGGTGGCGTAATTATGCTCTAATTTGCTGACTTTATTGCTCAACCTGTTGTAAGCCATCACCGCAGGAATAGCCGCAAATAAACCCATAGCGGTCGCAATCAGCGCCTCTGCAATACCAGGAGCCACCATTGCTAACGTCGCTTGCTTCACCGCACCTAACGCAATAAATGAGTGCATGATTCCCCATACCGTACCAAATAATCCAATGTATGGACTGATAGAACCCACGGTCGCTAGAAATGGCAGACTGGTCTCTAACTCGTCCACTTCCCTTGCGACAGCAACTCGCATCGCACGTCCCGTCCCTTCCATGATGAAATCAGGTGAAGTGGCGTTAGTCTTGCGTAAACGTGCAAATTCGGTAAAGCCAGAGTAAAAAATCTCTTCTGTACCCAAAAGTTCATCTTTACGCTTTTTGACATCTTGATAAATAACAGATAAGTCAGTACCAGACCAAAATTTGTCTTCGAAAGCATCAGCGTTCTTTTCTGCTTGGGAAAGGACTTTACTACGTTTGATGATCATCGCCCACGAAACGATAGACATCCCCAAAAGGATTAGCATCACCATCTTGACCAATAAGCTGGCTTGCAAAAACAGATCGAGAATTGAGATATCAGCAGTCACTATGGGTTAACTCCAAAATTATTGATTGAGGCATCGCTTTTGGCCTCATGTTCTGATTGTCGATGCATGCTACCTTAACTATTGCTTTACACAATACTTTACCTTCAGGATTGACGAGCTCTTGACAGAAGATCAGTGAGGCTTTTTTCAATGCCGAAATCACAGTATTTATCGTCAGCATATCGTCTAAACGTGCAGCTTGTAGAAAATCGATGTCAACGTGCCTGACCACAAAACCAATGTTCTGCTGCAAAAGCGTCTGCTGAGACACTCCAACTGCGCGTAACATTTCAGTTCGGGCTCGTTCAAAGAATTTAAGATAGTTTGAGTGATAGACGACACCACCAGCATCCGTATCTTCATAGTAAATCGTTACAGGCCAATGAAAGGCTGAGGCTGTATTTTGCACAAAGGTTCCAACACATATACAGATTTAGGCGGATACTATAACGCAACTCATTGACGTTAGTACAAGCATTGAGTGGACTTTTACAAAACTTGAAACAAAAAATTAGTGCTGTCTCAAAGAGGCAGCACTAATGTGGGTCGTTAATCAACCTTCGACAGGTTATTCATACACAGTAAATATCAAACTAGTCGAATAATCGTTAGGTAAATTAAGATCGATAATGAAATGTAGGGGCTAAACAATAATTGCCAAAACCATTTGCGTGGTCTAAAGCCAACACCAAAAACCATACTTGCACACAGCGCCCATATCATGAGTGGTGAAATAACCGCGTTAAAACCACCAATGCTCTGAGAATACAGCTCGGGATCCCACATAATCATGGCGATATGATAAAAACCAAGCAAGAGCGATAAGACTCTGAGCAGAGTCTTATCAACCAGTTTATGGTACTCAGTGACTTGCATTGCAAGTTTACTCACTGTCTTTGTCCATCATTTCAGAATGCTCTAACCAAAGAGCGTTGATGATGCCAAATGCACAAGCTAAAAGCACACCTAGAATCCATGCGAAATACCACATATCTATGCTCCTTAGTAAAGTGAGTTTTTGTTTTCTTCAATAAACTTGCTATCAAGACGACCAAACATCTTGTAGTAAGTCCAAGTGGTGTAACCAAGAATGATAGGTACCATTACAAAAGCGACCACTGTCATTAAGTTCAACGTCAATTCACTCGATGTTGAGTCCCACATGGTCAAGCTATTACTTGGTACTAAGCTTGAAGGCATGATAAATGGGAACATCGCAAAACCAGCGGTGAAAATCACACCCGCATTGGCTAAGCTAGAAGCCAAGAATGCGAGACCACCTTTTTCAAAACGCGACGCCAACACAGCAAGTAGTGGCATGGCAACACCCAAAGCTGGCGCTATCCATAGTAATGGGTAAGCGTTGAAATTAGCCATCCACGCCCCCGCCTCACGTATCACTTCTTTATTGAGTGGGTTTGATGCGGCATGTGTATCAATGACGCTGGTAATCACGTAACCATCGATGTTTTGGATCCAAAACCCTGCAGCGACGAAAGTAACAGCAACCAACAAGCCCATTAGTTGAGCGACGCCACGAGCGCGTGCATGCAGCTCATCGGTGGTTTTCATCTGTAGCCAAGCGGCACCTTGTAAAATAATCATAAACAAGCTGACTAAGCCACAAAGCAGAGCAAATGGGTTCAACAGACCAAAAAATGAACCGTGATACGTTGGCATCATGAAATCACTGAGTTGGAATGGCACGCCTTGTAGTAAGTTGCCAAAGGCAACACCAAAGATGACTGGTGGTACAAAGCCACTAATTGAAATACAGATATCCCAAGTATTACGCCACTTTGGATCTTCAATTTTTGAACGGTAATCCAAACCAATCGGACGAAGCCATAATGCAGCCAATGTAACAATCATAGCCAAATAAAATCCGGAAAATGATGTCGCATAGACTAACGGCCAAGCCGCAAACAGTGCACCACCTGCCGTGATAAGCCAAACTTGGTTACCATCCCAGTGTGGAGCAATAGAGTTGATCATGACACGACGCTCACTGTCATTCTTACCAATGACGGGAACAAGAGCACCAACGCCCATGTCAAAACCATCTGTGATTGCAAAACCAACCAGCAGTACGCCGATCAGCACCCACCAAATTAGTCGCAAGATTTCGTAATCAAACATTATTCTATCTCCCTGCCTTATGCTTCGACTTGACGGCTAACTTTGTCTTCAACAGAGTTTGCGTTTTGCTCAAAGTGATAACGACCAGTTTTCAGGCTGCTAGGCCCTTTACGAGCAAATTTAACCATCAGGTAAACTTCAGCAATCAAGAACACTGTGTACAGTGCAAGAATCGCAAACAATGAGGTCCATAATTCGCCCAGAGTTAGCGCAGAAGCAGCAACATTGGTCGGCAATATTTCACCAACAGCCCATGGTTGACGGCCATATTCAGCAACAAACCAACCCGCTTCAATTGCAATCCACGGTAGAGGAATACTGAACAAGGCGGCTTTAAGTACCCATTGTTTTTGCTCAATTTTCTGACGGCAAGTTTGAATAAATGCTGCACCAAAGACAAATAGCATCACAAAACCGACACCAACCATCAGGCGGAATGACCAAAATAGTGGCCATACGGTTGGAATTGAATCATCGGCGGCGGCTTGAATTTGCTCTTCCGTTGCATCGCTCACTTTATCGGTATAACGTTTTAGCAATAAGCCGTAGCCCAAATCGCCTTTCACTTCTTCAAAAGCGGCAATGTTTGCTGGCGATTTTTCGCCTGCACGTAATTTCTCTAACAGTTCATAGGCATACATACCGTTACGAATTCGGTCAACGTGTTGATCGCGTAGATCGCGTAACCCTGTGACTTCGGTATCCAGTGAACGTGTAGCGATAATACCCATCACGTACGGAATTTTCACTGCATAATCGGTGTGCATGGCGTCTTGGTTAGGCAAACCAAACAGTGTAAATGCAGCTGGCGCAGGTTCCGTGTGCCACTCAGCTTCAATCGCAGCCAGCTTCACCTTTTGAACTTCACCCACTTCATATCCTGATTCATCACCAAGCACAATCACGGACAAAATAGCGGCCATGCCGAATGATGCAGCGATAGCGAATGAGCGGCGTGCAAACGCAACGTCTCGACCTTTCAGCAAGTAATATGAACTAATACCAAGAATGAACATCGCGCCAGTGGTGTAACCAGAAGCGACGGTATGCACAAATTTCACTTGAGCGACAGGGTTGAAAACGACTTCAGCAAAGCTGACCATTTCCATACGCATAGTTTCAAAATTGAATTCTGCGCCAACTGGGTTTTGCATCCAACCATTCGCAATCAAGATCCAAAGTGCCGAGAAATTGGACCCCAGAGCAACCAACCAAGTCACGCCCAAATGCTGGCGTTTTGATAGTCTATCCCACCCAAAGAAGAACAAACCGACAAAGGTTGATTCTAAAAAGAAGGCTACCAGTGCTTCAATCGCAAGAGGGGCGCCAAAAATGTCACCTACATAGTGGGAATAGTATGACCAGTTTGTACCGAACTGGAACTCCATAGTGAGGCCAGTGGCCACCCCAAGGGCAAAGTTAATACCAAAAAGCTTACCCCAGAACTTTGTCATGTCCTTATAGATTTGCTTATCAGTCATTACATACAAAGATTCCATGATGGCTAAAAGAAAAGCCATACCTAGAGTCAATGGAACGAACAGGAAGTGATACATCGCTGTCAGTGCAAACTGCAACCGCGATAGATCAACGACGTCAATCATGGTAACTCCTTTGTGCCGGCTGAATGACACTTTTGACATGCTAAACGGGTTAAAATTCCTCAAAATTCATCAGTGATATAACCTCATCAAATGTTGAAAAATATCAGAATTTTGTTGCAAGCATGTACCGTTATGGTTGGTTAATTGTTAAGCATCAGCTAATATAGCTGGGACTAATACTACTTCTAAATGCAGGTTGTTTCAAAAGATTTATGGGAGAAAAACGCCTTGATTTACATCAATTTTCACGCGGCAAATCTGAACAAAAAAAGAACAAAATGATCCACATCAAAGGAAGAATGAAATTGTTGTGAGTATTTAGTGAAAGGGATGGAAATTAATACAACGAATCACACAGAGAGTTAACAATACACTTCACATCATTAACTCTTTAGTGATAAGGAAATTATCATAAATAAGATGTAGTTCACACTTTGTGCTTACCACCTAAAAATGACGGTGAGGTGTAAACTTATTTTTCAATTCCGAAGTGAAGATAGGCGCGATCGGTCGCCATTCGTCCTCTTGGTGTCCGTTGTAAATAACCTTGTTGGATAAGAAAGGGTTCTAACACATCTTCAATGGTATCTTTTTCTTCGCCGATTGCAGCAGCTAGGTTATCGAGACCAACAGGTCCACCGCCAAATTTGTCCATAATCGCTAGTAATAGCTTTCTATCCATATAGTCGAAACCTTGGCTATCAACATCCAACATGTTTAGCGCTTTATCTGCAGTCTCTATACATATGTGCCCGTTGCCTTTCACTTCAGCGTAATCTCGAACTCGGCGCAATAAACGGTTGGCAATCCGAGGCGTTCCCCTTGCTCTCCTAGCCACTTCAAGTGCACCATCCGCTTCCATCGACAATCCTAAACAGTCCGCGCTTCTTTGCACTATGTACTGTAGATCATCAATTTTGTAATACTCAAGGCGCTGTACAATACCAAAGCGATCACGCAAGGGTGAGGTTAACGAGCCAGCGCGAGTTGTTGCCCCAATCAGCGTAAAAGGGGGTAAATCGATTTTAATGGACCGAGCGGCTGGACCTTCGCCAATCATTATATCGAGCTGGTAATCTTCCATTGCGGGATAAAGAATTTCTTCAACCACTGGACTTAATCGATGAATTTCATCAATAAAAAGAACGTCGTTCTCTTCAAGGTTAGTCAGTAATGCCGCCAAATCACCTGCTTTTTCCAATACCGGACCAGAAGTTGTGCGGATATTCACTTCCATCTCATTGGCAACGATATTGGCTAATGTTGTTTTTCCAAGCCCTGGAGGGCCAAAAATCAGGAGATGGTCGAGTGGTTCGCTGCGCATTTGTGCCGCTTTAATGAAGATTTCCATTTGATTGCGTACATGATCTTGGCCACGATAATCCGCTAATTTTTTGGGACGAATCGCGCGATCAATAATATCTTCATCTTTAAAAATAGGGCTATCAGGGGCAATTAAGCGATCAGCTTCAATCATACCATTGCTCTCAAGGCTTCTTTAATCAGCGCTTCACTGGTCATGTCAGCCTTCATTACTTGTGCCACTACTTTAGAAGCTTGTTGAGGCTTATAACCCAAAGAAAGTAACGCACTGATCGCTTCTTCTTCCGCATTGCTCGTGAGCGCTTCCAAGGAATTGTTATCGACTGGCGCAGCGTCAGTAGCGGGAGTGAAGAGGTCACCGGCTCCCCAACCTTTCAGCCTATCTTTCATCTCAACAACCAAACGTTCAGCGGTTTTTTTACCCACACCAGGAAGCTTAACTAATGTGGAGATATCTTCACGCTCAACGCATGAAACAAATTGACCGGCCGTCATTCCGGACAAAATACCCAAGCCTAATTTTGGCCCGACGCCATTCGCTTTAATCACTTCACGAAATAAAGCTCGCTCTTTTACCGTATTGAAACCATATAAAAGCTGCGCATCTTCTCGGACCACAAAATGGGTATAAATGACCGCTTCTTCGCCCAATTTAGGGAGTTCATAGAAGCAACTCATTGGCATTTGGACTTCATAACCAATGCCAGCGACTTCAATCAATAGCTCTGGAGGTTGCTTTTCAATCAGAATGCCGCGAAGACGTCCAATCACAGGAAATTCCTTAGAGAAATGAGGTTATTTGACTCGGATGATAATAAATAACTGGATGTATAGCCAGTAGAAAAATACCACCCCGCTCGAGATCGGTTTTTCAGCGATATCGGCCTTTTTTAGCACTGCTTGCCCGCCCAGCTAACGCAATCAAGGTTTTATTGGTATTCGCATGACAAATTGCCACACCCAGAGCATCAGCGGCATCCGCTTGTGGCTTAGCCGATAATTTGAGCATTTGCTGGACCATATGTTGCACCTGCGCTTTATCAGCACTACCCGTACCAACTACAGATTGTTTAACCAGTCGAGCGGCATATTCATAGACTGGAAGATCCGCATTCACCGCCGCCACAATAGCGCTGCCCCTTGCTTGCCCGAGTTTGAGTGCTGAGTCCGCATTCTTTGCCATAAATACTTGCTCGATGGCAAAAACATCAGGCTGAAACTGTGTGATGATTTCCGTCACGCCAGCGTAAATTTGCTTGAGCCGCCCAGGTAACTCTTTTTCGGATGTACGAATACATCCACTACCAAGATAGTACAAATATCGTCCATGCTGCCTGATCACACCATAACCTGTGATTCGCGATCCGGGATCTATACCTAAAATAATTGACATGAAAACCTTAATCGTGGACGAAAAACAAAATGGGCTTAACCAATAAAGTTCAAGCCCACCATCGACAAGTTAACTGCCTGATTATTTACGACGCCAAGTAGTCCCACTTGGGCCATCTTCTAAAATGATGCCGAGTTCGTTCAACTTATCGCGTGCCACGTCAGCATTAGCCCAATCTTTTGCTGCACGTGAGTCATTACGCAGTTTGATCAAAGCTTCAATCTCAGCCACTTGTTCGTCGCCATTAGTGTCCCCTTTAAGAAACGCTTCTGGATCTTGATGCAAAATGCCAATCACATCGGCAAGCTCACGCATAAGTGCGCCAAGAGCGCTGGCTTGCTGAAGATTTTCTGTCTTCAACTTGTTGATATCACGTGCCATATCAAACAAGACGGAATAAGCCTCTGGCGTATTAAAGTCATCATTCATCGCTATCGTAAAGCGACTGACATACTCTTCACCGCCCGCAACTGCTACGGTTAAATCCAACCCTCTCAACGCTGTGTAGAGACGCTCTAGCGAGGCACGCGCTTGTTTTAGGTTATCTTCGCTGTAATTTAATTGGCTGCGATAATGGCCCGACATCAAGAAATAGCGCACCGTTTCCGCATCATAGTGAGCAAGTACATCGCGGATTGTGAAAAAATTCCCTAATGATTTAGACATTTTTTCTCTATCCACCATCACCATGCCA
>NZ_CAWNTB010000029.1:0-8894 GCF_963877065.1 Vibrio sp. V01_P9A10T6 | reverse complement strand
CTTAGTATCAAGTTTGAAGTGCGACACTTTCTACAGATGCGCATGAATATACTCCAGTGGTGTTCTATACCCAAGTCTTTTGCGTGGGCGCGTATTTAATTTATCTGCAATTTCATTACACAGCTTCTGTGTCACGTGTGACATGGAGGTTCGTTTTGGTAAGTATTGTCGTATCAAACCATTGGTGTTTTCATTAGTGCCTCGCTCCCATGAATGGTATGGATTTGCAAAGTAAAACAGGCAGTTATGATGTTTTTCTAGTTGTGCATAACCATGAAATTCAGTGCCGTTATCAGCAGTTATCGTCTTAAAAGGTAAGTCAGAGCGGGTCATGATTTTGCTCATTCTTACGTTGAGTGATTCGCTTGTTCTATCGTCCATTTGCCCCATAAAAGTGTAGCCAGTCATTCTGTCGACTAAAGTGACGATACAGTGCTTGGTTCCGCGGCCAACGACGGTATCAATTTCCCAGTGGCCAGGCTCTTTTCGATGCTCAGCGTCTGCAGGTCTTTCGGCAATATGACGCTTATTTGCCAGCCGTCCTCGACTGTCTTTTGAGTTGTACCTTTTACGCCTTTTCTTGGTGGATTGGCGTAGGTGTTTCCATAGCGTTCCACCGAGAGTTTTGTCGTTCCAAACGTGCTGATAAATGAGCTCGTGGCTCATTGTTGGATAGCCTCTCATTCTTAGGTATCCGACTATTTGGTCAGGGCTCCAGTCCAGTCGTAGCAAGGCTTCAGGTAGTCTGAAGTCAAGTTCGGTATAGCGTTTATTTCGCCGTGAACGACTAAGCCGGTTGCGCGCCATTTGCTGTGCCCGCTCTGGTTGATAAGAGTACCTATCGAAGAACTTGTTGTAACGACAATTACGTTCAATTTCTCGATAGATAGTGGCTTTGTGACGGTCCAGTTGTTTAGCTATTTTTGCGGTACTGATCCCTTGCTTTCTGAGCGCAGAAATCATATACCTTTCGTTCTCAGTGAGGTGTGTGTATTTCATGTTTTTTACTTCTTGGCGGGAGCAAACTTCATGATTATCGCACCTTACTGTTTTTATGTTCAGAGGTGTCGCACTTCGTACTTGAATCCAAGATCACTATGAACGATAACCTGCTCGGGGAATCCGCGACGGAACAACGCCATTGATAGCGCATCACAGACCAGCGTAGCCGTCATTCTGGTATCCATAGACCATCCAATTACTTGTCTTGAGTAAAGGTCAATAATTACCGCCAAGTACAGCCAGCCTTCGCTTGTCGCTATATAGGTGATGTCTCCAGCCCATTTTTCATTCGGAGCAGATGCGCTAAAGTTCTGAGCCAACAGGTTTGGAGCAACAGGCATTTGATGCTTGCTGTCCGTAGTGCACTTAAACTTGCGTGCAGCTTTCGGCGTTAAATCTTGACGCTTCATACTGGCAGCAATGGTTTTAACATTGTAGCTATCACCGCTCTCAGACAGTTCTTTTTGGATACGCCTTGAACCATCTCGGCCTTTGCTGTTGGCGAAAGCTTCTTTAACTTTTGTATCAAGCTGTTGGCGAATAGCCTCACGTTGGATGGCGTTGTGTCGATGCTTAATCCAGTAATAAAACCCACTTCGGGATATCCCGAACACCTTAGCCATACGCACTATACTGAAGCACAGCAGGTGTTCGAGCATAAACTCGTAGCAATCTACTTTAGATTCTTCGCGAAGTAGGTGGCGGCCTTTTTTACAATTTCTAGCTCTTCTGCTTGCTCAGCCAACTCCCTTTTGAGCTTGGCAACCTCTGCGGCTAGCTCTTGCTCTCGCTGACTAGTACTGGTGTCTTTCTTCGAGTTCTTCCGCCACCCGTAGATTTGAGATTCGTGTAAAGAAAGCTGTTTTGCTGTCGCAGCTACTCCCACTTTATCTGCTAACTTCAGGGCTTCTGCTTTAAATTCAGGGGAATGTTTAATTCTAGTTTTCTTAGTTGTCATTGTTCACCTCGTTAGTGATTGTACTCACTTAACTCAGTGTCCAAAACTGCTGGGGCGGATCAGTGTGTGTATTTCATGTTTTTTACTTCTTGGCGGGAGCAAACTTCATGATTATCGCACCTTACTGTTTTTATGTTCAGAGGTGTCGCACTTCGTACTTGAATCCAAGTAACATAACAAGCAATTTAAGAGGGATTCTCAACGCTTGGCATTTTTGCTTCTACTTCAATTTAATAATACTAAAGTGCGCATTATTGACAATGAATTATGTTGAGGGTTTGCCTCTGGCCTGAACGCGGCAAAGAGTGGGCTATTGACTTGCTCATTGTCGCAGCTTGCTGCGTACATGCCAGGAAAGAGAATCGGTTTGCTAGTGAAGCCCGTACACATAATTCGTATAATGCGCGCTCATATTCCAGTTTTGACTCATCAAATTTAAAATATGATTATGTCTTTTGTTGGCTCGGGTATGTTAAAAAATGACATACTAACCCCGTAGGGATAAGAGAGCGCGTGCGCGAACGAGGCACCAAGCCGCACGACTAAGGTTAGTGGTTCTCTAGATTTAATCGGCGCGGTTTCTAACTGCCTATGCCTATCGGCATGCTGCCACCCCTCATCCTGCTAGAACATCCCTCGCAGAGCATTACCTCATCAGTGGGGCTTCATGCTACTGCAACCCTGTGAACGTCCAGCGCTTGAGCTTTGCGAGTGTCGAGCATAGCTCTTTTGATTGTTGTTACAGATTTCAATCTCTCGATGATTCGCCGCGCGTTGACGGACGCACGACGACGAAGACTGAGGAGGAGGAGGGAGGAGAAAGCGGGGCTAGACCCCCGTCTAGTATTACGGGGGTAAATTGCGTTGAACTATCAGCATTCACCGTGTATTCGCAAGCGTAGCGCGCCAGTGTTTGAGCGCTAGCGAGTCTTATTCCAACTCTCTCCAGTGCCATTTGGTCAACGCTTCAAGCCTGTTTTTTTGTCTATTAGATCCTTTACAGCATCACTTGTGTATTGGTCTATTAGATAGTTAACAATATCAGAGATCTTTAGTAGCTCGCCTGTTGCGCCTCCTATTTTAATCGCTTCTCTTTGAAGTCTCATTTTTCTCTGCTCGTTTATGCGTACTGTTGTGTCTCCGCGCTTTTCCATTTCATGACCCTTTTTTTGTGATTTTCCGCTTATTTTAATACAAAAACATCTATTGCATGTGTGTATGCGTATTTACAGCATGCATTATTTATGTTTAGTATGTGCGCATGCAATATGCGTTAGGTTGATTTGGTTATGAAAAAGCAAGTATTCACCCCTGAAGAGATGGAAATCGACACACAAGCGAGTCCTTTCGTTTTTGTTGACTATTTGTCATGGACTATTCCGTATTCATCACTACGTCACGCGCACAAGTCAGACCTTGCGTCTGTCATCTGGGCACCCATTCCCAAGCCTAACTATCGTATGGCTAAAACACCTGAGCAAAAAGAAAAGCTAATCGACCGCTATAAGCAGCAGTGGAACGTTTCAATGATGGAGCGCTTGCAAGTTTTTTGTCTCCACGTCCTTGGTCTTCGTATGTCTCCTTGGCGTGAAAAGGGTCTTTATGGCTACGAAGATTCTTGCCACTTAATGACTAAGCACTCTAACAAGCATGTGGGATTCGTTGCTCTTGGTGGTAACCGTGGCACCTGTTATTTCCAAATCGAGGGGCTAGGGTGCAAGCATATTTTCGAGCATACGAGCGCATTCCGCTTGCATTGGTGGTTGCAACTTCTTGACTGTAATCGCCTTTCTCGCATTGATTTAGCTGTTGACGATTTTCATGGTTTGTTTGGTCGTGAGTACGCCAAAAAAGCCTATGCGGATGACGCTTTTCGTACTTCTGTTAGGGGGTGCGGTCCTAGTGCGGGTGAGCGTTATTTTGCTGAGCCCTCCGGCAAGGTGCTCAATGAATCGTTTGAAGTCGGTAATCGTAAGTCTCGTATTTACTGGCGTATTTATAATAAGGCCGCTCAGCTCGGTCTTGATATGTTCTGGTTTCGCAGTGAGTGTGAACTCAAAGATATGCCGCTCGATGTGCTTCTTAACATTAGTGGTTATTTTGCGGGTATCTGCGCTTACAGCGCTTCAATTGTTGCGTCTTCGCCTGTAAAGGTGGTCACAAAAAAGAAACAAATTGCCCTCGATATGCATGGCCGCATTCGCTGGGCTCGTCGTCAGGTTGGCCGTACCTTATCGGACATTGCTAAATATTTGGACGGTGATTTAGATAAGGTTTTCGGGCTTCTCGTTTCAGAGCATCTACACGGTGACTTACTCGAATTGCCCGACACCTACAAACACATTCTTAAAGAGATAATGGAGAATTAGTATGAAACCTCGTTATATTTTGACTGGAGGCACTTATTCAAAAGGTGTCGGTAAAAGCTCTGGTAAAGAATACGAGATTGGCCGTCTTTTTGTCGGTAAAGCTCTTAAGCCTTGGGACAACGAAAAGGGTGCTCAAATTGCTTTTGGTATTGAAACTGTAGAGATGGGTTTTATTCCAAGCCCTGCACTTATTGCTAAGTTTGATACAACTATGTGTCCCGCTCTTGTTGAGTTTGACTCTGAACCTGACCCTGATGACCCGCGCCGTAGCTTGGTTATTGACTTTAAGGTTATTCGTAGTCTCTTCGATAATCCCGTTACTCAATCGGAAAAGAAATAGGTAACGGGCTGATATGTCTAACTGCGTAATACAATACAACGGCTATTTAATGCTTGCCCCACAAGGGTTTGATTGTACTTACGTCATATTAACGCCTAGTGAGTTGGAACAATTACAAAGCAATTCACTGGGTTCGTTAACTATCGACTCTCAATTATATACGGACGTAACAGGTTATTTATTATTGTCTTTTGTGTCTGGTCATATTTTGGGTCGTATTTTAAAAGGTCTCGGTCGAGGCTAATCATTAACTTAGTAAAGAGAGTAAATACTATGAAATTCATCAACGTCATGAAAAAACATGCTACAAAAATTGCAACTGGTGTTACTGCTGCGGTAGCTTCTGCAAGTTCATTCGCTGTTACTGTTCCTGAGTCTATCGAAGCGGCTGTTACTTCTGGCCAGTCAAACTACAGCCTTGTTGTTGTTGGCTTAATTACAATGGCTGCGGTTGGCTTTGGTCTGCGCATGATTGTAGGTGCAATGAAATAACATGTTAGAACTCGTTTCGGACGTCATCACTGTTCTTATTGCTTTGTCTACTGGTGGGGCGTTCGTTTACGGGGTCTACACTGGTATCAACGCCTCCTGATTGGGGGCGTTTTTTCTTAATTCTGGGGGGTTACATGCGTAGCGCAATCAATACCGCTCTTTTCATTCTCTTCTTACTGCTCGCGTTCCTGACCTCCGTTGCGTCTCATGCTGCTGTTTGCCCAATTGGAAATACTCCGTCTTTAAAATGGCCGCTTGGCACTGCTCGTATTGCTTCTGCTTGTGTTGATGGCTGTCGAGCCTCTGAGGGTATCAACGGGCAAGATACTTGGACGTGTTCTGATAAACTTCAATATTGTACGGGCTATTTTGTGACAACTGGTGATACCTGTACTGGCTCTGATGATACTAATGGCACTTGTGACGCTAACGGTACTTGCACTGACAACGGCGGTTCTAATCCTGACCCAGACCCTACGGACCCGCATTATAATCACGTTATAGATGGTCAACTTGCAGTCATGCCCGGTGTTATCTCCGGTCTTGATTCATCATCCGCACAATTAGCAAAGGCTTTACGAATTGGTGCTTATATGAATGCTGAGGTGGCTAAATCCACTCATATAATTTCACCTTTACTTGCTGACTTAATTGATGTTAATCGCGGCCAATCAAATATACTTTCTAATATGGCTAATAAGAATGCTCCCAATTATTCCGAAACACTGCATTCTATTTTATCTACTCTTCATAGTATTAATAATAATTCTGGCAACTCTGGCTCTGGCGGCCTCCCTGAACAACAATTTGATGCTTTTATGGGTTCGATTAGTGGCTTGAATACTACTATTTTTTCGGCAGCTCGTAGCATTAATACTAATTTGCAAGAAATAAAACAAACTGTTCGTCCTTTGGATTGGAAGCTAGACCAAACCAATTCACATTTAAATGATATGGTTAATAATATGGGCATGATGGCGGGTGGCTTGCGTGACCAATCTATTGCTAATACTGCTGATATTGTTTCCGCTATTAAATCCGGTGGCGGTACTGGCGGCGGTGACAACTCCTCTGTTGTTGATGCTATTGGAGCGCAAACTGGTGAGATTAAAGGCAGTCTAGACGCTCTATCTGATGCGCTTTCCACTGGCTCTTATGTTAGTCGTGAGTTCAAAGGAAAAGTTGATTTTGATACTGTTGGCCTTTATAAGCCTGATTTGCTTGAGTCCGTTCTTGCTGATACTGAAGAGTTAAAACAGCAATATGAGCAACAAATTGATGAGTTTAAAAAGATATTTAGCTTTGATGTGTCCCAATTAAACAGCGGTCAATATAAAGAGCATTCACTAGATTTTGTATTACCTAATGGCAAACAATTAAATTTAAAGTCCGGCGTATTACCCGCTTTTATTGACCAAGCAAATTTAATTGCCGCTGTTATTTTATTTGTTGCAGCAATTATCGCAGTTAAAGCAATTTTAGGGAGTCGTAAGTAATGGAATCATTATTATTAATCGTTCAGTCAATCGGTGATTTCTTTCAGACTATCATTGATTTCTTTTTGAATATTCCAGATTATTTCGAGCAACTAACCATTTTTATTAATGCTTATTATATTAAGTTAAAATTGAAATGGATGCTTTATTCTTTGCTCTTTGCCTATAAGACGGCCTCATATTTATTAAATGATATTGGCTTCACTCAAATCATCATATTAACGTTTAATGCTCTGCCTGATGAATTGCGCTTTTATGCTTTCTTATTTAAAATACCGCAAGCGATAAATATCATATTTACAGGCTTTACCACTGCGTTTGTTATTTCAGTGTCGAGGTTTTAACGATGGCTATCACGATTAGAACGGGTGCTAATGGCTCTTATAAGTCCGCTTATGCTGCTTACTTTGTTATTTTTGAGGCATTAAAGGCGGGGCGTGTTGTTGTTACGAACATTGAGGGAATGCAACCCCTCGACGTTATTCAAGAACGTTTTAATATTGAATTTCCGTCTACTACTCGTCTTATTCGCATATTTTCAAGGGATGCTAAGGGTATCGAGCTTTGGCAACACTTTTTCTGTTGGTGTCCGCTTGGCGCACTGATTGTCATTGATGAGTGCCAAGATATTTTCTCTAAAAATATTGGGTTCAGAATGGATAAAGTATTCTATCGACCTTTATCTGAGTTTCTTCCTAATTTGCCTAAAGATTACGAATCGTTCTTTAATTCTCGCTATACGCCTGCTGATATGACTAATTTAGACCCGTCTGAAACTGACGATAGAGGGCAAGCTGAATATGACGACCAAGGCCGCATAATCTACCCATTTTCTTTTAATGAGGGTTTCCAGCGTCATAGAAAATATAACTGGGATATTGAGTTGTTATCGCCTGATTGGGGTCAAATTGATTCAGCAATCCGCGCACCTGCTGAACAATGTTTTTTCCATAAAGGCCGTGATCAATTCTTTTGGGCAAAGCGCAAGCCTTACATTTACAAGCACGCTAAAAACTCATCGACGCCTGTCATACCGAAAGGAAAAGACTCTAATCTCATCAAGAAAAAAATACCGCTTGATGCGTTCTTGCTCTACAAGTCAACAGCAACGGGTATCGCTCGAAGCTCTGGCGCTCTCAATGTGTTAGCAAAAAATCCGGCACTCATTGCCGTTTTATTAATGATCATTTTTGGCATAGGATATTTAACGTATGGTTTATCCCGTCTGGTTTTTGGTTCTTCTTCGGAGATTCAGGACGCGCAAGCGAACTCGACTCAATCTAGCGTTTCTCAATCGTCCAGTGTCAGCACTAAAGCGGATTCTTCGGCTAATTCTTCTGTATCTGATGGTAGGAATAGCAATACGGCTGCTAGTGGTTCCGGTGGTCCATCTGGTTCTGGGCGTTTAGATGGTTTACGTTCGATGCTTGGCTTGTACGATATTCAAAACTTGTACTACACGGGGCATACCACAAAGAGAGGGCCAAACGGTTTCAAGTTCTTTATTACGTTGGAAGCCAAAACACCCGAGGGAACGTATTATTTTGATGATACGTTTCTCGCGGCCAACGATATCAAATATGCTCACTATGATGATTGTTTGCTCAAGTTGACAAAAGACAACATGAATCTAAACGTATTTTGCAAACCGCGCGCACTGGATGCGCCAGTTCCTGAGCGTGCTGAAGTTAAACTCAATTCTATTTTTTAGGAGTGATTATCAAATGAAACCTGAAGAGCTTGTTTTTTTAGTTGATGCGCTTAGCCAAATTTCTATTATTGATTCTATTCTTGGCGGCCTGGTCGGGGGTGTCATCGGTGGATTAATTGTCCGCATCTTATCTAATAAAAACTTATCACCTTAGTGCTTAAAGTGCGTATTATGGTTATATGTTTTGCTATCAAAGTGTCTACTGGTTCCTGGAATCGATCGATGTTTATGCTATCATATTTTAACCAGGTAATTTCTGCAGAAAGGAAAAATGATGGCAATTACAATTCGAGACACAACGGAACACGAACAAATGCTTTTAGCTCTCAAGGAGCAGACCAACACGTCAACAATGAGTAAAGCATTGATTAAGGGCGGTTATGATGCTCTGAAGTATCGAGAATTGTATCTGTCAGAGCTAAATAAGAATAAGCAGCTTAGGGACCAGCTTTATCGCAACGGTGAGGCTGTAACTGATTTTCTTGACGCTTTGGATGGTCTTAAACAGATTCGCTCTTAAGTGCGT
>NZ_CAWNTB010000028.1:0-9129 GCF_963877065.1 Vibrio sp. V01_P9A10T6 | reverse complement strand
GTTGAGCTAAAGGGAATAACTATAAATAATAGGTACAATAATGAATATGAAACTAAAGAGTATACTGATCAGCACAGCGATTGCCTCTATCTGCGCTATTCCTGTAGGAACGGTAATGGCGAAAGATTATCCGCCTAAAACAATCTCATTTATAGCCCCAGCAGGTGCTGGTGGTGGTTGGGACTTAACCATTCGTACCGTTGCTAAGACCCTAAAAGATACCAACTTAGTCGAATCGAATTTACCGATCACTAACCGCCCTGGTGGTGGTGGTGCCGTTAACTTAGCTTATATGCAAACGCAAAAAGACAGTGACAAATTAATTGCTGTTTATTCTCCACCTATTTTGCTTACTCACCTTACTGGTGCAAGCAAATACAGCTATGAGGATACGACGCCATTAGCCCGTTTGATCACTGACTATGGCGCATTCGTCGTTTCAAAAGATTCAAAATACACCTCAATCAATCAAGTGATGGATGCGCTTAAAAAGGATCCAAAGAGCGTTAAAATTGGTGGAACATCGGCTGCAGGCAGTATGGATCACATTCAATTTCTGATGATTGCGAAAGCAGCAAGCGTACCGAACCTAAACCAGATTGATTACATTTCCTTTCAGGACGGCGGCGCGGTGGCTCAAGTATTGGGTGGACACGTTGACCTCATTTCGACCGGTCTTGGTGATGTCGCTCAATTGGTTGAAAGCGGTAACCTAGTAGCGCTGGCACACACAGCTAATAAACGAATTGGTGAAGGCGAAGTTGCTAAGATTCCAACAGTGAAAGAACAAGGAATTGATGCGACTTTCGAAAACTGGCGTGGGTTATTTGGCCCGAAAGATATGCCTGATTACGCGGTCACTTATTGGAATGCCAAGTTAAAACAAATGGCGGAAACATCAGAGTGGGCGGAAGCACGCAAACGTCATGGCTGGGATGATGCTTACCAGAATAGTGAGGAATTCACTCAATTTTTGGCAACCACTAATGAGCAATATAAAGAGATCCTAGCGGAAATATTTAAGAAAAAATAATTCATCTTAAATATTGGGGGCTCAGAGTGTTGTCGTGTCCCCGAATTCTTTCCAATCGCATTGTTTCTCAATCATTCCTCGCAAAAGGGTTACATATGGAAAATAACAAGATTCGTCCAAACTGGGATGCTTTTACAGGTTTGTTTAGCGTCGGATTTGGTCTTATATATGGAGGCATGACTTATACCATGCCAAGAGCTGCCTTCGGCAACCCACTTGATCCTATTTATTTCCCAATGGGCATTGCAGTACTTGCTCTGATGGTAGGTTGCATTCTTCTGGCTAAAAGTAACATGAGAGCCTCTGTCATGGCTTTTATTGCTTTGATTAATGAAGATGAAGTGAAGAAGTTTGATCGTAAAAGAATTTTATATACCTGCATTGTTTCTGTTGGTTACGCTCTGATTTTCGACCCACTTGGCTATGTAATCAGCACCTTCTTCTTCTTGTTTTCAATGTTGACGATCACTAGTGGAATCAAGGCATGGAAACAAAGCATCTTGGTTGCATTAGCGTTCTCTGTCTGCGTGTATTTTGTGTTCAGCACGTTACTAAGCATTAGTCTTCCACCATTACCGTTTATGGAATAAGGCAAATAATTATGACTGATATTTTTGTTAACTTAATGAATGGTTTTGGTATCGCTTTTCAACCTTATCATCTATTACTAGTCACGTTAGGTGGCATATTGGGTACTGTTGTGGGAATGCTTCCAGGCTTAGGCCCCGCAACGGGTGTTGCTGTTCTGCTTCCCATGACGTTTGCTATGGGGCCGACGGCCGCCTTGATCACTATGACGGGTGTTTACATTGGGGCGATGTTTGGTGGTTCTCGTAGCTCGATCTTGATCAATACTCCCGGAGATGGTGCCGCCTTGGCGGCAACCTTCGATGGCTACCCGATGGCGATGAAGGGCAGAGCAGAATCCGCGTTAGCGATTTCAGCGATTGCTTCTTTGATCGGCGGTACGATAGCCGCAATTTTAATGACACTACTTGCTGAACCTGTTGCAGGATTCGCGCTTAAATTTGGTCCTGCGGAATACTTTTTGTTGATGGTGGCTGCGTTGTCCATGACCGCATCCATGTCGAAAGGCAATATGTTGAAAGGTTTCTTATCCATGGTAATCGGTCTTGCTATTGCAACAGTCGGTATTGATGCGCAAAGTGGAGCAGAACGATTTACATTTGGTAATTTACACCTTCAAACGGGTATTGATTTTCTGGTGGTGATTATCGGTATTTACGCAATGGGTGAAGTCTTTAAGAGCTTCAGTTCGTTAAGTAAAGGCACGAAAAAAGCACAAACCAAATTCAAACGCATTTGGATTGAAGGGGATGACTGGAAACGTTCCAAATGGGCTATTCTTCGCAGTGCTCCCATTGGTTTCATCATCGGTTCCTTGCCCGGTGCGGGTGGGACTATGGCCTCGTTAATGTGCTACAACAACGAAAAGCAGCTTTCAAAACACAGTGAAGAGTTTGGCCATGGTGCAATTGAAGGCCTTGCAGCACCAGAGTCGGCTAACAACGCTGCATCGATTGGTGCAATGATCCCGATGTTGTCGCTCGGTGTTCCAGGTTCTGGTACGACGGCCGTCATGATGGGTGCGTTACTGATGTTGGGTATTCAGCCTGGACCATTGCTATTTGTACAGCATGCTGATGTGGCTTGGGGTCTGATTGCAAGTATGTTTGTAGCAAACATCATTCTGGCTATAGTGAATATTCCTCTGGCAGGTTTGTTAGTACGAGTGTTAGCCATTCCACCTAAAGTGTTATACCCAATTGTATTAGGTTTGGCATTTATCGGTTGTTACGCGATCAGTAGCTCAGTGATTGAGTTTTACATTCTGATCATCTTGGGTGTGGCTGGTGTGATCATGAAGCGAGTGAATATCCCCACTGCGCCTATGATTCTTGCCGTGATAGTGGGTGGCACCATGGAGCAATCATTCCGCCAAGCGTTTAGGATTTCCAATCAAGATTTATCTATTTTTGCAGGCTCAACCGTATCACAGGTATTAATTGCTATTACTGTATTGTCAATTGCACTACCACTATTTGGTATGTACAGAAAGACAAAACAAACATCACAGCCAGCATAATTTTCGAGTTCTTTAAACGAGATGAAATTTAGTGTTGCATTGATGTAAATAGCGACAAAACCCTCCATCGAATAGATGGAGGGTTTTGTCATTAATATAAAATCAAATGGTATTGGTTAAATATTATCCAAAAATGCTGAATTAATTCATTAACGCCATTTAAATAATTAATCATTGATACCCTATATGATGAAACTCAACGTTAGTCAGTCAAAGAAACAAGATAATTTGTTGGTGAATTTTTAAATGAGAAAGGCCTGTGCTCACGTCATACAGTTTTGAACGAATAAAAAAGAGCAATGCAAGAAGAATGGAGCCCGTCAGTCTATTCTTGCAAAAAATGGGACTCGGGGTTGATGCGGATGTTGAACTCTTTGTCATCGCTTACTATAACCAATCCATTGTTGGATGCGGTGGTTTGGCGGGGAATACACTCAAGTCCGTTGCGGTAGACACTCAGCACCAAGGACAAGGGTTATCAACAACATTATTAAGTGAATTGGTCACGCTTGCTTACGATTTGGGGCGTTACAATCTTTTTATTTACACCAAACCTGAAAATTACGCGATGTTTCACAGTGCGGGTTTTTATTTGCTTACCGCTGTAAAAGGGCGCGTCATTCTGCTAGAAAACAGCAAGTCCCGGCTCACCGATTATTGCCACCAACTCTCAAAGCTAAAGCAACCTGGCAATCACATCGGAAGTATTGTGATGAATGCCAATCCTTTTACGAGAGGGCATCGTTACCTGATTGAACAGGCCGCTCAACAATGCGATTGGGTCCATTTGTTTGTGGTTAAAGAGGATCGTTCCTTTTTTTCTTATCAAGATCGCTTAGCAATGATACGTTCAGGTGTGAAAGATCTAAAAAATGTCATTATCCACGAAGGTTCAGACTATATTATTTCGCGCGCGACTTTTCCTAGTTACTTTCTCAAAGATGAAGGGGTGACGAACTACTGTCATACTGCGGTCGATCTGCAATTATTTCGCAATTATATTGCACCCGCATTGGGGATCACACGTAGGTATGTGGGAACTGAACCTATTTGCGCCGTTACACGTTTTTATAATCAGCAGATGCTGCAATGGTTGACTACACCGACGTTAGACAGTGCGCCGATCGCTTTGATTGAGCTTCCACGGACAGAAAAAGCCAATACGCCAATTTCGGCGTCATTAGTGAGAAATCTACTGTTCGATAATCAATGGGATATGGTTGCGCAACTTGTTCCAGAAACGACCCTTAACTATTTGAAGCCGTTATTTAGCCTTGATACATCCGTTTACCAAGTAAAGAGAAGAACGATGGCGATGAAAGATAGAGGCAATATCGCAATACAATGTTGAATGCATACCAATGCAAAAGCGCCGCAATGCAAGGGCGCTTTTATTTATTACACTCATTGTGCCGATGGGCTCGAATGAAAATCGCGTTTACATATTTAACTAACGACTAGTTTTTAACTATAGCTGTAAGCCTGATTACATAATGAAACGATACATTTTTCTAGCTCATCCAATGCATGTTGGTGAGTCGATGAACATTTCTGTACTGGCTGGCCACACATTAGGCACTGCCGTGGTGCCATACCACAAGATTTTCTAGAAATGGTTTTCCCTCGCAGACACATTACATCGATATTAAATAACGTACCTAAAGGGTGTATCTGTTCAATATCGATCATCGCTTTTTTTACAACGTTAGCCGATGCAATCTGAGTAATATAATAGGCTTCTGAACCAAAATTGGAATGGATTATCTGACGATGCAGTACCTGTGATCTGAGTGCATTGATCTTTTCATTTATAGCATCAAGTGCGCTATTGAATATCACTTCGGTGTATCTTTTTTGAGCTAATTCAATCGGCAAATTTAATGTAAGCGTGATCAGGGGCGCCTGAAATTGCTTTAAGAGTTGAGATTGACGTTCAATTCTTTGTTGTAGATTTGTCAAATTGTCTATGGTGTTACGGTATTGGTTGCTTTGCATGGTGTTTTCTCATTTTGGCATATCCCATATTTAAACCATAACGGCGAAATGATGATCAAAATTTGAATTAGCGGACAATTACACGCAGCACTTGAGTTTTAAATGACCTTAATGATGTTAATTATTCCTTGCTGACATCCGGTCACTATAAAGTTGGCTACCATTATCTGCTATTTCGTCACTTTCCTGTTTGATTGGGTTTAAATATGGGCTTGTTCCCAGCTTATTTGGTTATTTAGGTGTGCTTGATGTAAATTGTTTGTCATCAATTTGATGAATTTAAACGGTATTTACATCAATATGAATTAAATAAATAAACACCATTTAAGTTGTTTAATGGTGTCATTTGAATGATGAAGTTCACGAAGTCCATAAGCTTCACTCAGTAGACTAATCTCACCGATTTTAATGTGGGTTTTAGAATAACCATGAGCCAAGATCCAATTATTTATGAAGGCATAACCCTAATGGCATTAGGCATGGGGTTTGTGTTTTGTTTCCTATTGTTGCTGGTGGGCGCAATTAGAGTGTTGACCAGTCTCTCATCTTATTTTTTACCAGTGTTAATCAACAAGCCTACAGTGTCAGATAAAACCACGGCACCTGAAGATACGCTTGTCGCTGCCATTTCTGCAGCCCTTCACCACCATAAGAAAAAATTCAGTTAATCATGATTCGAATATAGGGGATTTTTAATGTCTAATAACAATAAACCACTTGGCATCACCGATGTCGTTTTGCGCGATGCGCATCAATCTCTTTTTGCTACTCGCTTACGTCTTGATGACATGTTACCCATCGCATCGGAACTTGATCAAATTGGTTACTGGTCCTTGGAAACGTGGGGCGGAGCCACGTTCGATTCATGCATCCGCTTTTTAGGGGAAGACCCATGGCATCGGTTGCGCGAGCTTAAAAAGGCGATGCCAAATACCAAGCAACAAATGCTATTTAGAGGACAGAACATCCTTGGCTATCGCCATTATGCTGATGATGTTGTTGATAAATTTGTTGAGCGTGCTGTTGTCAACGGAATGGACGTATTTCGTGTGTTTGATGCATTAAACGATGTACGCAACATGAAACAGGCCATTCAGTCCGTCAATAAGTATGGAGCTCATGCTCAAGGCACCATTTGCTATACCACGAGCCCAGTTCACACCATGCAATCTTGGGTTGATGTGGCGGAGCAATTAGTAGAGTGCGGTGTGCAATCCATCGCAATCAAAGATATGGCGGGTGTTATGACGCCGTATGAAGCCAGCGAATTGGTTTCTACACTGAAAAAACAGCTTGATATAGAGCTTCATTTACACTGTCATTCAACGGCAGGCCTTGCTGATATGACATTACTGAAGGCCATTGAGGCTGGAGTGGATCGCGTTGATACTGCCATTTCTTCGATGAGTGGTACTTATGGCCATCCTTGTACTGAGTCCATAGTCGCGGCCTTAAAAGAGACAGGACGTGATACCGGGTTAGACATCTACAAATTAGAGAGTATCGCCGCTTATTTCCGTGAAATTCGCAAAAAATATCATGCTTTCGAAGGGCAGCTAAAAGGAGCCGATTCACGTATTTTAGTGGCTCAAGTGCCTGGCGGCATGCTGACCAATATGGAAAGCCAACTCAAACAGCAAAATGCACTTGATAAAATAGACGAAGTGCTGAAAGAGATCCCTCGCGTAAGAGAAGATCTCGGTTTTATTCCACTGGTTACCCCAACGTCACAAATCGTAGGCACGCAAGCGGTGATCAATGTGATGATGGGTGAGCGTTACAAAACCATCACCAAGGAAACGGCTGGTGTTCTTAAAGGAGAATACGGACAGACACCAGCGCCAGTGAATGCCGAACTTCAAGCGAAAGTGCTGAAAGGCGCAGCGGCAATCACTTGTCGACCTGCTGATTTAATTGAACCAGAAATCAATACGTTGTCATTGAGTGTTCAAGCACAGGCCAAAGAGAGAAATATCTCTTTAGTTGAAGAGGTGATTGACGATGTTCTTACCATAGCACTGTTTGACCAGGTGGGTTGGAAGTTCTTAGAAAATAGAATGAATCCAGCTGCATTTGAGCCTAAGCCTTGTATTGCTGAGGTGAAAGCCCCCGTTGTGGCCTGCAAAGAAGAACAAGCGATCTATACCGTGAGTGTTAATAACCAAAGCTACGTTGTTCAAATCAACGAAGGCGGTGATCCACAGGTTCTTGCAACTGCGTCCAACGTTTCCCCCAAAGCAGCGGCTGCTTCGGCATCCCCTAGTGCTCCTTCAGGTAACGCTGAAACAGTGGCTGCTCCTCTGGCAGGCAACATTTGGAAAATACACACCAAGGTAGGAGATGTAGTCGAAGAAGGCCAAGTACTGCTGATTTTAGAAGCCATGAAAATGGAAACGGAAATCCGCGCAGCCCGAGATGGCATTATTGAAAAGTTGAGTGTCTCTGAAGGGGATTCCGTGCAGGTTGGTGATGCTTTGATGGCGTTAGCGTAAGGAACGATGATGGACAGTATTTTAGCGCTAATCAATGATTTCGGATTTTTCCATTTACAGCTAGGCCAAGCCGTTATGATTATCATCGGTCTTTTGTTGCTGTACTTGGCCATAGTGAAGAAGTTCGAACCTTTACTGCTAGTGCCGATTGGTTTCGGCGGAATTTTAGCAAACTTGCCAGATGCAAACCTAGCCGTTAATGCAATAGAAGCGGCGATCTACGCTGGGAAAAGCGATGTTATGAGCGCTTTTTCCTCTGTGCTTAATATCACGGAAGCGGCTCCTGATTCGGTGAAGCACGCGCTTGAGATGGCGACTCCGCTACAAAAAATGAATTTGCATTTATTGGCTGAACAATTCAATTACAGCGATGGTATGTTGTATACCTTCTATAGCGTGGTGATTGCATCTGGTGTGGGCCCGTTGGTCATTTTCATGGGCGTGGGGGCTATGACGGATTTTGGCCCACTATTGGCGAACCCCAAAACCTTGTTGCTAGGAGCCGCTGCTCAATTTGGTATCTTCGCTACCGTTCTTGGTGCGTTAGGTCTTAGTCAATTGGGGCTGATGGACTTTAGTGTGGCTCAGGCTGCGGCTATCGGTATCATTGGGGGGGCTGATGGCCCTACTGCGATTTATGTTTCGAGTATGCTAGCGCCAGAATTACTGGGTGCTATTGCTGTTGCCGCTTACTCATACATGGCGTTGGTTCCTATGATTCAACCGCCGATTATGCGTGCGCTGACCACGGAAGCAGAGCGTAAAATTCAAATGACTCAGCTTAGAACCGTTAGTAAAGTTGAAAAAGTTTGCTTCCCGTTAATGCTGCTTATTTTGATTGCGATGTTGCTGCCTTCGGCCACGCCACTACTTGGGATGTTTTGCTTTGGCAACTTAATGCGCGAGTGTGGGGTGGTGGAACGGCTCAGTGATACTGCTCAAAATGCCTTAATTAACATCGTTACGATATTTCTTGGATTGTCGGTAGGTTCGAAGTTGATGGCAGACAAGTTCTTGCAACCTCAAACCTTAGGTATTTTAGCGTTGGGTATTGTTGCGTTCTGTGTGGGTACAGCGGCGGGTCTGCTAATGGCAAAAGCCATGAATCGTATCTGCACCGAAAAAGTGAACCCGCTTATTGGTTCTGCAGGGGTTTCGGCGGTACCGATGGCAGCGCGAGTCAGTAATAAATTGGGTCTAGAAGCTAATTCACAAAACTTTTTATTGATGCACGCGATGGGACCAAACGTGGCTGGTGTTATCGGTTCGGCCGTAGCGGCTGGAGTAATGATCAAGTATGTGATCGGAGGCTAACCGTAATTTAAAAAGGAAGATCACGGTATCTTCCTTTTTATTATTTTGCCAAGCAAAATATCCGATGAATATACTAAATAAGAAATTTAATTAAAGGAAAGTTTCGAGTATGAGCATTAATTCTATGCAAATAGTGGCAAGGATGAAAAATGGTCTATCATTTAGAAATCGGGTATTTATATTAATAT
>NZ_CAWNTB010000027.1:0-9245 GCF_963877065.1 Vibrio sp. V01_P9A10T6 | reverse complement strand
ATTAATGTGAGTTATATCTCTTTATTTTTTCTACTCTTATGAGTTCTTCCTTTTGAAGAACTGCTAAAAATTACCATTTCATTGACTCGGTATTGTTCATAAACAAGATGATTAAATTAGAGTTTAAGCTCTATTTTGTTTGTGATAACTTCGCGGATGGTTTGTTTCCGATAACGTTCAACTAGTGGTATGATGAGTCCCATTCGACCCAAATAAATAGAAAACTGGATAAGTACTTAATGGTCATTAAGGCAAAAAGCCCAGCAGGTTTTGCTGAAAAATACATAATTGAGAGCATTTGGAATGGTCGCTTTGCACCGGGTTCTATCTTACCTGCAGAGCGCGAACTTTCAGAATTAATTGGTGTAACACGTACAACGCTTCGAGAAGTATTACAACGCTTAGCCCGTGATGGTTGGTTGACTATACAGCATGGTAAGCCAACAAAAGTAAACCAATTTATGGAAACTTCCGGTTTACACATATTAGATACATTAATGACGCTCGATGCTGAAAATGCCACCAGTATTGTGGAAGACTTACTTGCGGCTCGGACAAATATTAGCCCCATATTTATGCGTTATGCATTTAAAGTGAACAAAGAGCCTGCCGAGCGCACTATTACTAATGTTATCGAAAGCTGTGAAGCACTATTAAGTGCCAAATCTTGGGATTCTTTTATGGAGTTATCTCCTTATGCACAGAAAATCCAGCAGCATATTAAAGATGATGGTGAAAAAGACGAATATAAACGTCAGCAAATATTGATTGCGAAAACCTTTAACTTTTACGATTACATGTTATTTCAGCGTTTAGCGTTTCACTCAGGAAACCAAATTTATGGTTTGATTTTTAATGGGCTAAAGAAATTATATGACCGAGTTGGCAGCTATTATTTCTCTAATCCAGAAGCACGCGAGTTAGCCTTGCAGTTTTACCGTGAATTATTAGCAGTATGTGAAAGTGGCAATCGTGAGCAGTTGCCGATTGTGATCCGTCATTACGGTATTGACAGCGCTCACATATGGAATCAAATGAAAACAACGTTACCGACAAATTTTACAGAAGATGATCATTAGAAAATTCGTTTTACTGTAAAAAAAGCCCGTATGAAACGGGCTTTTTTGTAGGTTAGATATCTTCGTTACCACCCGCTTCTTTAAACCAAGCGGCTAAATGTAATTTTAAATCTTTCAGTTCATCTGGGCCGATTAAGGCCAACCCTAAATCTTCTGCACGAGTAATGTCATTATGGCGGAGTGGGCGAAAGCTCACGAGCATAGCGCGAGCTTGTAGGCCACCAAGCAAATCACGTAATGATTCTAGCTTATAAAGCGTATCATCGCCGTCATCACGCATACCTTTCGTTTTACATTCAATAATATGCAGTTTGTTATTCACCACTGTAGCGACATCGAGTTCATTTCTGACTTCTCGCTCACCTAATTGACGGTAGACTTGAACATTCAAAGAGCGATCTTGAATGGTAGGCATATCATCTTGGATCTGCCTTATTGTACTGTGCACTAATGTTTCTAACCATTCTCCATTGGAAAATCGGCGCGCATCTTCGTTGGCGAAGGTTAAAATGCCATTTTGATAGGTGGCGATTTGTGCTTCGACAAGATCGGTCAACAGAATATGAAGTTCACGATACCCTTGTTGTTTTTCTGAAAGTGCAACATCTAGCCGCTGCTCTTTGCGGCACGTCGTCGCTAAATAGTTTAATGTGGCTAAACCAGGACCAAGTTCTAATGCATTACTTGCCCAGCGCTCGCCGAGTTCGTAAAGTTTTTGGTCAAGTTGTGGCGGAATATGATGCTCACTAAATTCACCCCGTGCACCAAAAATGGTTAAGTAGTCTGAAATGGTAATGTGGTCTTGCACTTGGGTATTATTTTGACCATCGGGATAAAGCCAACACAGCTGATCACTGTTCGGTTCGACGACAAAAATAGGCCATTGATAGCTACGGAACACCTCATAAACGGATAATAAACGATGTCTCAAACCACAACTTGCGTTCAGCTTGACTTCGTCGTATCTGGTTTTCAAATCTTCCGCTAAAAACTGGATAGCTTGTTTGATTGCTGAGGTATTGGAACCCGATGGGATTTCAAAAAACTCAGAAGTGATGTCGCGCTGACTCAATACCGAGTGTAAACGTAAATACATTGATTTTTGGTCTTGATCACCGATGAAGACAATGTGCGAACTTACCGTTCGATTATCAAGCAGGGGAGTAACCAAGCGAATAGGGTCTTGGTCGATAATGCCAACATGAACAGCCATAGATCATCCTCATGTTTGGCTTGCAAAGAGTAGGAGGTAGATAATAATGCGCAAGCCGATAGTTATCATATAACGATGTGGCATCAAAAAAACAAGGGCGACTTTAGATTAAAAGCCGCCCTTGAGACATAATTTACATGTAACTTACAAATGGGGTTGAGTTTATTAACGGTCACTCATAATGTAAAACGATGGACTAATTCATTCTGCTGATTAGCAAGCTGAGTTAGGTTGGCGCTTGCCTGTGCAATTTGAGACATGGCTTGATAGCTACCATCTGCGATTAAATTAATATCCTCGATACTGCGTGCAATGTCACCAGTTGTTTCACTTTGCTCGGCAGCCGCCTGTGTAATATGAGTACTCATCTGACTGATTTCTAGAATTAACGCTTGGATCTCTTCCATTGCGCTATTCGCCGTTGATGCTTGCTCGACAGAAAGTTCCATATCAGTCATGCAGCTTTCAATAACAGTACTGGCAGAAGATGAGCTGGATTGCAAGTTGCTGATCATACTTTCAATTTCAGACGTCGAATCCGTTGTGCGTTTTGCCAAAACACGAACTTCGTCAGCTACGACTGCAAACCCGCGCCCTTGCTCTCCAGCACGAGCAGCTTCAATCGCGGCATTGAGCGCCAATAAGTTGGTTTGTTCTGCAATGTTACGAATCACATCCAAGATAGAACCAATTTGGCTGCTCATTTTTTGCAGTTCACCGACAGCATCAACCGATTGATTTAAGCGAGTCTCCAATTGATTAATAGTAGTGATATTGTCACTCATAATTTTACGGCCCGATTCAGAAGCCGATTCAACTTTCTGCACCATCTCTAGCGAACTTTGAGCACTTTGCGCTACTTCTTGTACTGAATGAGCCATTTCTGTCATTGCGGTTGCCACGCTCGCGGTTTGCTCACGTTGGGTGCTGAGCTGTGACTGTGCTTTTGAAGAGGTGGTTTGGTTATGGTTAGCTGTGTTGGTTAAATTTTCAGAAGCATCATTCAACTGCACCAAAATATGGTGCAAATTATCTGCTAGCGAATTGATGTGGCCACTTAAGCGACTAAACTCGTTGTTGTAACGAATTTCAATGCGTTGTGTCATATCTCCTTTTGTCAGCCCTTCTAGCGTTTTGAGTATACGATTTAACGGCTCACGAACACTTTGCGCAATGTGGTAACCAATACCCGTAGCCACTAGTACAACCGCAATACCAATCACGATCGCTTTAATAACTCCTTGCTTATAGACTTCCCCGGCTTCTCGCAGAGAGGCATTTAAACCGTCGGTCGCAGTATCGTTAAAAGAGTCTAAAATCGTCATTGCTTTATCGACCTCGATAGCCAAATTCGCAATGTTTTCATAAAGAGCTGTTTTCGCTAGTAAGTAACTATTGTGTTGATCAAGCACACCACCCTTTTGCCCAATATCTTGAGAGAATTTTTGGACGAGATCGTCAAATGTTTTTTTCAGTTCAGGTAATTGGGTCGATAAGCCTCGGTAAGCGTAGTTGAGGTGCGTGACCGCTTTTTTATTCATGGTGACAGCCTTGTCAACAAAGGCGACATCCGAACTGGCCAAAGCGTCTGAAGTGATTAATTCCGCATCTTTCAATTTAATGAAATAACTTTTCGCCATGACTTTAACTGAAATGCTATTTTGCCCATCGACAAAATCTTTCATTCCTGTGCTTAAATCAGCATGAAGTCTTTGAAATTCACGAGTTGATTTTTGCACTTGAGCTTGCGCCTCAAACATCGCCTGATAATTATTCATGGCTTGTTCTGCTTCTGAAAAGTAGCGGAGTTCCATCTGTTTAAGTTGGCTTATCCGCTCTTCAAGAGAGGGGTTCATTGCACTTGCTTGTTGGAGCTGGTTTAGCACGTCAGCAAAATCTTGTTTTGCTTTAGCAAATTCTGAACGCATCACATTCATGCGATCTTGGTTTTGTGTCGTCAAAAAGTCCTTAAAAGATTTATCGGCAGAAAGCAGTTGAACACTTGTTTTGTTTGACAAAGAAACGAGCGGTAAGGCGGTGGTTGATACACTTTCGAAATTAGAATGAATTTGATTCATTCCTCCCATCATAATGGCGGTCGTTACTGCAAACATGATGATGATCAGTGTGAAACCAGCGTACATTCGCCTAATCACTGAACCCTTCATAATCCTCTCCCTAGAAAAATAGTGTTTTGTTTTAAAAAATAACAAAATAATGAGTATTGTATTGAATGTGAGACGTACATTTTATGACGGGCCTGGCAAAACGCATTTTTTATATTAGTGTTCTGTCATTTATGCTACGCGTACGGTGTTTTTTATTGAGCTTTTGACAGGGTTCACGCATACTCAAATCCAACTACACACCTATTATATTCAGTAGCATTAAGGTCAAATTAGTGTCGGTTCTATCGGTTGTCGATATGTTGTCGTGGGCCACTTAGGTATTAGCCTTGAACCACTTATCTCGATCTAATGTACTTTGATGTGACTGCGTAGGCCTATTTACTAGTGGAGTATTTCATGGCTGAAGAAACCATTTTTAGCAAAATTATCCGTAAAGAAATTCCTGCAGATATCCTCTATCAAGATGATTTAGTTACCGCCTTTCGGGACATTAACCCTAGAGCGCCTAGCCATATTCTTATCATTCCCAATGCGTTTATTCCGACGACCAACGATGTTGAACTTGAGCATGAAGCGGCTATGGGACGTATGTTTACAGTGGCAAAAAAAATCGCTCAACAAGAAGGTATTGCACAAGATGGCTATCGCTTGATAGTGAATTGTAACGCTCATGGTGGCCAAGAGGTTTACCACATTCATATGCACTTGGTTGGTGGTCGCCCGTTGGGTCCGCTTTTGATGAGCTAATGCATGGGTCGCCCAGTCACTATTGGGCGCTCGATTGATACGATTAGAGTTAAATATGGAGTATTGAGTGAAGCGTTACGTGCGACATATTACGGTTTTTTTATCGCCTTTTTTTCTCAATGCCTGTGCTAATTTTTCTGCGGGGAACTTGTTTAGTCATTACAGTGCTCAAAATGGCGCTGTCTATCAGTCCGTTAAATCTGGGCAGTATCAAGATGCGGAGAATGAACTTGTGGAATTTGTCGCGGGTGACATTCTGGACAATCTGGAAAAAGGGCGAGTCCATTTTCTTAACCAGAATTATGTAGACAGTAAGCGTAGTTTCGAATTGAGTGATTCTGCGGTTAAAATTCAACAAGATAAGGCATTGATTTCACTAAGTGATACGGCGACAAGTGTCGGTGCGTTGGCTGTGAATGATAACTTGATGGAATACGTTCCTGCGGATTATGAACTCGGTTTTTTACATCTTTATCTCGGTTTAAATTATTTACAACAGAATGATTTGGATGGAGCTCTGGTTGAGGTTCGGCGAGCGAATCAGGTACAAGAGCAAGCAAGGCAGGCTAGAGAAGCGGAACTTGAAAAGGCGCAAAAAGAGCTAAAATCACAAGGTGTGACACCAAACTTAGGCAGCGTACTAGCAAACTACCCTGATGCAGGAAAAGCTTTGCAGGCGGTGCAGAATGGTTACCTTTTTTACCTTTCTGCTTTGCTTTATGAAGCCTATGGTGATCTTAACAGTGCCTATGTCGACTATCGACGCGCTTTGGCCGTCACTCCCGATAATATTGAGGTTATAGAGGGGACATTACGCGTTGCGAAACGATTGGGGATGAGAGAAGACCTAATCCAATTAGAGAAACGCTACGGGAAATCTCATTCACTGACTGCTTCTCAAGGTCGTGTGCTTATAATAGAAGAGCAGAGTGTGGTGAAAGCCTTAGATAGCTGGCGTCAATCTTTACCCTTGTATGACAGCAGAGGAAATGGCGCATTGTATTCTCTCGCCTTACCTTATTACCCTAATACACCCGTTGAATCATTTTTATCACTGACGATGAATGACAAAGTACTGACTTCTCATTTTTTGACGGATGTGAATTTAATGGCAAGGCGAAACTTGTCTGAGAAAATGCCCTCTATAGTAATAAGGCAAGCGTTGAGAGTGCTGGCGAAAGATCAATTGCGCAAAGAAGCGGCCAAAGATGACAATGTTGGTAATTTAGTCTTCAACGTTTGGAATCTGCTGACAGAGCAGCCCGATACGCGCAGTTGGCTAACGCTGCCAGGGCTGGTGCAAACGGCCAGTCTGCAAGTCAATGCAGGCGAGCAACGAATAAAGGTGGGAGAGCAAGAATATCAGTTTTCTGTACCGGAAAAAGGCACCACTTTGGTGTGGGTTTCTCGTCAGGGACGTCATTCAACCATCTGGCATAAACAACTAGGAAGATTGTAATGAAAAAGTGGATATTGGGACTGTTAGTCACATTCTCATTGATTGGATGTGCTGAAAATACCGCAGGATTAAGAGTTGATGGCGCTTCGCAAAAAGTGCTATTTGGCGACAATGTATTAGGTAATCGCTTGGTTGTTGAAGACATTGCAACTAACCAAGTGGATGGTCATACGAGGGGACTTGTGCGTTTAGTGAGTCATTACCAAGGTGACCAAATTATCGAGTACCGTTTTTCTTGGTATGACGATGATGGGCTTGAAGTCAATAACAGACAAAGTCCTTGGAAACAAAAGATAATCAGTGGGATGGAGACGGTGTCGTTGTCGGAGATTTCTGTCAATCCAAATGGAAAACAGTTTCGCGTACAGATCCGTGGGTCAAATAATTAAATTGGGAAAGTAAGGAACCAATATGAACAAAAGTATTATCGCATTGCTAGGGCTCGCTGTCATTTTGGGCGGCTGTTCAAATAAAGTCAGCTACGGAGATGCACAATCCGTTGAAACGACGACAGTTGATTTTGGTTCAACAGATTTACAAAAAATCGCGGGGGAAATGGTTGATAGCATGATGATGTCAGGTTCGGTAGCAGCGATTACCCGTGATTCTCGTCCTATCGTGTTTGTTGAGCGAATCAAAAATAAAACCAGTGAGCACATTGATACTGAATCTATCACTGATACCATCAGTACTAAGATGTTGAATTCAGGTAAGTTCCGCTTCGTCGACATGGATCGTGTTGAAGCCGTGCGCGAACAGCTCAATTTCCAAAATAATGATGAGTTGGTCAACCAAAGTACCGCCATTCAGTTTGGCAAAATGGTTGGCGCACAATATATGCTGTATGGCAACTTGTCGAGTATTGTGAAAAACGCAAGCAGTGATAAAGATGTATATTACAAAATGACGATGCGTTTAATGGATCTTCAAAGCGGCCTTATTGAATGGGCAGATGAAACCGAAATTCGTAAACAGCAGTCAAAAAGTTTACTCGGTTTTTAATCACAAAATTGAGTAATTGAGAGAAGAGGTCCTTATGGCGAGAATGTCTTGGCGTGAAGCTTGTCAGCTTGATCGTACCTTAACGTCGCTAGAAGGATTCTTCTCTGCTCCCCCTGACTACGCACAAACGCTGACAGGGGGGTTAACAAACCGATGTTGGAAAATTGTCACGGAGGAATGCAGCTTTGTTTGGCGGCCTAATACGCCGATCACTCAAGCCTTTTCCATTTCGCGTTTTCAAGAATATCAAATTCTCTCTGCTATCGAATCTTCTCACTTAGGCCCCAAGCCACTTTCCATTAATGATCAAGGATTATTGGTTGAATGGATTGATGGCCAATCCCTTACTGGTGGTTTACCTTTCGATTCTCTATTAAAAACACAGATAAAGATCCATAATCTCAGTACAGCACGCATCCCAGTTGCCCCTTTCAGTTTTATCGCTCGGGTTGATCATTATTGGCTACAGCTCAAAGCTGAGTATAAAAGTGAGGACTTGTCGGCTTTATATCAACGTTGGCGCACCGCACCTAACCTTGCTGATGTTGGTCAGACTTTGTGTCACTTTGATTTAGCTGGCTACAATATGGTTAAAACCGATGAAGGTAACCGCGTGATTGATTGGGAATACGCCTCAATTGCCGACCCCCGGCTCGACCTGGCTTTAAGCATTGATGTTGCAGAAGAAAAACCATTAGAGGCGGTCTACCGTTATTGTCAATTGCGTGAGATTGTGGGGGTCGATGATTGGGTCGAAGGTGTGGTGGCTTGGCATCCAAGAGCAACAATGATGGCCATGTTATGGTATTTGTTAGCACATCAATTATGGGGTGATGACTATTATCGTCAACAAGCCGAACATCTAAAACGCACATTATGTAGCTAGGATCACTGTTTCGTCGTTTTGTTGCAGTAAATTAAGGTTAAAGTCTTTGAAACCACAATCTTCGTGGTAGATTAAAAACCTCAAGGAGTGGGGAGTTATTATGATTATTTATCTGCACGGTTTTGATTCAACAAGCCCAGGAAACCATGAAAAAGTACTGCAATTGCAATTTATTGACAGCGATGTCCGTTTTATTAACTACAGTACACAGCACCCAAAACACGATATGCAGCATCTTCTAAAAGAAGTGCATAAAGTGATTGAGTTGTCTGATGACCCACATCCGATTATTTGTGGTGTAGGCCTCGGCGGCTTTTGGTCTGAGCGGATTGGATTCTTATGCGGAATTAAGCAAGTGGTGTTTAATCCTAACTTGCATCCGGAAACAAACATGACTGGACGCATCGATCGCCCTGAAGAGTATGAAGATATTGCGACTAAGTGTGTTGAGCAATACAGGGTAAAAAATAAAGGACGCTGTTTAGTGATTTTATCTAAAGAAGATGAAATTCATGACAACAGCAAAACAGCAGCAGAGCTCGAAAACTACTACGATATCATTTGGGATGAAACCCAGAACCATAAGTTCAAGAAAATCTCACAGCATTTGCAAGCGATGAAGGCATTTAAAGAATCAAATTAAGCATCCGTGCATCATAGTTTCGACTGAACGACTCACAATTGTGAGTCGTTTTTTTATGGCCCAACCCCCCTATGTCTCGTAGTGAAA
>NZ_CAWNTB010000026.1:0-9262 GCF_963877065.1 Vibrio sp. V01_P9A10T6 | reverse complement strand
CCAATACATGCGAACTAAGATTTCGATATCGAAATCCATGCGCGTGCCGATCTTATGGTTATTGAGCACCTCAGCGGTAAGGTTTACGGGATACGCGCGAAAACCACACATACTGTCTTTGATCGTAAAGGATAGCGTTTCAATCCAAACCCAAATATGCGTTGCGTAACGGCCATATAAACGCGCTTTGGGTACGCTGTCATCGTAAATCGGCTGACCAGAAATTAGGTGGTTTGGATGTTGCTTTGACGCGGCCAGTAATTTAGGCAGCGCTTGTAAATCATGTTGGCCATCGGCATCAATTTGGATGACGTGACTAAACCCCAACTGCTGCGCTTGGCGAATACCAGCCATTACCGCGCCACCTTTGCCTTGGTTTTGTTCTAGTGTAATTAGGTGAACATGTGTTTGCTGGGCGACGTTGCTCAACGCCTGTTTTGTTTGCTGATTGCTACCATCATCAACCAGTAAAATGGGCAGTTCAAATACGCTGAGTGATGAGACCACTTCTGCTACTGTGCTGCCGTGGTTGTAGCACGGAATTAAAAAACAAGCTTGATAATCAGCCACAGATTTCACCCAACTTCATTTTTCCTGATGAGTGAATGATGTTTAAACCCTCACGCTGTGAACTATAACTAAACGCGAGTTTCTGTTTTTCCTCATCCCAACTTAATGCCAGTTGAACGGTCATGTCTGGCAAGATAGGTTCTTGGAATTTGATCACTTCCATACCTTGAAAGCTTGTGGGTACAGATAAGTATTCTCGTGCATAGCGCAGTGCCCAATCGATTTGGGTAACGCCTGGCAGCAATGGGAAATGCTCAAAGTGTCCTGAAAAATCAATGATGTCGGCGTCAACGCGCAGCGTCAAATTCACCGTGTGAGGCTGAGTGTCAGCACATAATAATGTGGGTGTTCTTTTGGCCATAATCTATTGGGCTTCGTTATTTTTATGGTTGGAATAGTGTTTCTAGTTCAGCAACAAGGCGCTTACCTTGGCTGTTGAGTGGGATCTCTTTTACCACTCTAAAGCGTCGAGGTACAGCAATAGGTTCTAACCATTGGCGCAGTTCAGAACGCAGCAACAGCCAGAACTTCCCCTTTCCAAGTTGAGCTAATTTTTCAGTGCCGCAGGCTGAAAGTACAATCGCTGAGATTAAGATCAAACGTTCACCGTCTTGCTGTGGTAACACGGCTGTTTCACTGATCCACGGCAGTTGTTCAATACGCTGTTCCACTTCAACCAGTGAGATCCGTTTTTCTTCGATTTTGATGATGCGATCGGTGCGACCTTTCAAGGTAAAGTGCCGTTGGTCGGAAAACTCACATTCATCGGCTGTTTGATACCAATGATTTGGATCAATATGTGCAGAGCGCAAGGCTAAGCAGTTCTCGCTGTTAAGTCTTGCTTCAACGGAGGGGAAAAGCTGCCATTGCTGCGTTGCACTGTGCTGTTGCCGAAAAGCGATGCCGCCAGTTTCCGTACTGCCATACACTTCGATAGGTCGTTGCCCAAACAGGGTTTTTGCGTGACAAGAAGCAGAGTAGGGAAGCGGGCCACCGGAAGAAAACAGTGTGCGCAGTGGGCTTGGCTGATGCTCTTGTGATAAGCGTTTCAATAGCGCAGGGCTACTGATCAGCACAGTGTCCGGATGCGCATGTGCGGTCACTTGTTCTGGAAATTCCAAGTTATGGCGGGCAAATGCTCGCCCTGCACACAGTGGCCATAACACACGAAATAGCAGCCCATAAATATGTTGATGAGAAACTGTACTTTCCACTTTTGCACCAATGAGCTGTTCACCCCAAAGCTGCTCTAAAATGGCGATTTCAGCTTCAAGCTGCTGCAGTGTTTTGATGATAGCCTTAGGCTGACCGCTGGAGCCTGACGTAAACAGCGTCACGGTTTGTGTCTCTAATGAAAGTGGTGCAAAACAAACGGCTTCATCGCGCATGTCGTTGGGTAGCGCTAAATAGTTAAGAGAGAGAGTTGGCGTAGAATTGGGTATTGTTATTGCCTCATCACACAGCAACAACTCAAAGTGTTGGCTCAGTTCTGCCAGTGCCGCAGGTTGATAATTACCGGGCAGAATTAATGATTTTTGCGTGTAACAGACGGCGAAAAAACCGACGGAGAACCGATAGCTATCGCCAGCACACAGTGCAATATGATGTTCATTTCGCGACGCTAATTGCCGGCTTAGTTGGCTGACATCGGCGACAAAGTTTGCCCAGTTAATGGTGTTATTGAGGTCAAAAGCAACACAATGCGAATCGTTTCTTGGTGAGGAGAGTAACGTTGCAAGCGAGCAAAAATCGGGGTTGCCGAAAGTCATAGCGTACCTAGCCTTTGCGAATCCTTTGTCTGACTAGCCATTCCGTTACAAAGAGGCTGCCAGCAAGGAGATAACTGATCAATCCGTTATACAACGTCCAGATCTCGATAGGTTGGAAGCAGGTATAAAGTGCGATGGCTCCATTCATGATGAAGTAGAGGCACCACACTTTAGTGACCGTGCGTGTGTACTCAATGCCACTTTGAGGAAGTTCAGGCTCTTGCAGTCTCGCCAGCCGTTCAATCACTGTTTGCGGTTGCGTTAGGCTCAAGGCAAAAAGAGCCAAAAGACATACATTAACCACAACAGGGTAAAACAGTAGCCAACCATGCTGCTGAAAGAGCATCCCCAAAGTCACCAAAGTGATACCAACGAACCCACTAAGCCAAGCCAGTTGCTTCAGTTCTTGAAGCTTGGCTTGCCAACCAGAAAGAATTCTTAAAGCGAAAATAGCGGCTAAGAAGCCCCCTATAGCTTGCAAACCAAACTGATTAATCCCGAAGTAGACCGCGAGTGGGTAGGTAAGCAGGACGATTGCAGACAAAATCGTCAGCAATCGCCGCATTAGCTTTCCTTAACAAGTTCAATAACCGATTCCACCACATCATTGACGGTGCGAACGGTTTTAAACTCTTCAGGCTTGATTTTTTTGCCAGTCACTTTTTGTAAGTGAACGACAAGATCTACAGCATCAATACTGTCGAGATCGAGATCTTGATAAAGGTGAGCGTCTGGTTGAATATCGGCTTCATCAATTTCAAATAGTTCAACGAGAGCTTCTTTAACTTGATCAAATACTTGTTGTTGGTTTACTTCTGTCATAACGCTATCTATTTATTAGTGGCTAGTTTGAGATGAAATATAATTTGCTAAGTTTGCCACTGATGCAAAGTGTTGGCGAGTATTGGAGTCATCAGCGTCAATGACGATATTATACTTCTTTTTAATGGCCAAACCGAGCTCTAAAGCATCGATAGAATCTAAACCTAACCCATCACCAAAAAGTGGTGCGTCAGTTTCGATATCGTTAACTGAGATATCTTCAAGATTTAGTGCGTCGATAATGAGCTGTTTTATTTCTGTGTGTAGTATTTCCACTTCAACCTACTTATATAATGTTCTAGCCGTTTTGAACAAAACCTTGATATACACTTCCCCACTTACAATTGCAGCGGTGTTGTCTACGTTCGCTCACCCCAATCATATCGTTATCTATACGGATGGGGACTTACTCACTTTCCGCTTCGCTGCAACTTGACGTTATGGGGCGATAACTTCAATAGTTTTGTCATTTCTGGTTATTGTTTTGGGGGAAAATCACCTCTGCAAGGTGGCGATTTAAACGTCGTGCTGCAGTGGTGGGGTTATCAGCACCTTCAATAAAAGGTGTGACGACAACTTTACCCTTTATCTCCACATGGAAAAAGGGTTTGGTTTTAGGAACTTGGTACCACTTTTGCTCTTTTGTGAGAAAACTCGGAGAAACGGTAATATGTACGATGCGTAAGTCTCTTTGAGTTCGGATTGCGATTTGCGCCGCACCGCGCTGCAATTTGGGTTTAACGCCGGGTGTGGTTCGCGTGCCTTCAGGGAAAATCAATAATACGTTTCCGCGACTCATGCGTTCCTCGCACACATTTAACAAATCATCAGGTGTTTCATTTGGGATATAACCTGCGGCTTGAACAATCCGTTTCATAAAAGGATTGGCCCAGATAGCTGATTTAACCAAGCAATCGCACTGATGAAGTTGTGATGCAATGAGAACATAATCAATTAAGCTTGGATGATTGGCGATAATAAGGCAGCTTTTATCCTGTTTTAATCGTTCTGCGTTGGTTATTTTATAGTCGATGGCACCTGTTAATTTCATCAACTTACAAAATATATTGAATGAGTTTTGGATTGATTTTTGAACTTTATATTCTCGACGATCTGTTTGCGATGAAAATAATGCAATCAGTGGGATAATAATAAAACTCAGCGTTAATCCGCCTAAACCAAATATAAAAAAACAAAAACCTGTAGCAGCAATACGCCAGTAGCGGTTGAACTCTAACATTTTCGTTGCCATTTCCAAGCGCTTTGCGAGCCCTCAATGATCCATTCAGATTTTTCTGACAAATAGTGGTGAAGAAACGACAATGCTTGCGGCTGTTGTGGCTTGGTATCAGACATCTGCATAGAGAGCGTAAAATCTGAACCGTGAGACAGGGTTAACCCTAAGGCATAGCCTTGAAATTGCCACTCTTCGTATTGTTGGTAGTCGCTAGGTAATGGCTCATCAAAATCAACCAACAGCACTTTGTGACTAGGGTGCCCATTTAAATAGAGCCAAGCTTCTAATATGGCACTTTGAAATGTGTTTTGTGCTGCTGCAATCGAGGTTAACGGGATCGGTTGTTTTGAAGCGATGGTTGCTAGGCCTGCCGCTGTATTATGAACAGATTGTGAAAATGCCATTGGTGAGGCTTCTTCGCCAGTTAATATTGACTTCACGATTTCAACGCTACGATGAAGCTCGCCATGACGACATGAAAATACCATGTAATCAATATGTTGTGATTCTATGGCAGTCAGTGCAGTCTGCACGGCTAATTTGCTCAAACGACTCATTCTGCGGCGCATCATTGGAGGAATATGGTCTGTGTTGAGCGTATTATCGTCAGGCCATATCTCTTCTCTCGCCCAATTTTGCCAATCAGAAGGGTGAGATAAGCCTGCAGAAGTTGCAACCCAAGTATCAATATTTAACGTGATTATTTGCTGTTGATTTGACATAAGATATTGCATTGTTTTTGATAGGGTTAAATACTATGGCACAAGATTATTCTTCGCAACTATAAACGTTTGTATCCTTGACTTAAATATTGATTTTTAAGAATTGAGTCGAACTTAGATTAAGTGTTTGGATATTGTTCACAAATTAAAGTTAGGTTTTAATGTGTTAAATCAAAAAATAGATCCTTATAACGCTTTAGAGGCAAAAACCGAAGCTCAAAAATTATCTTTTGCCCCCATCGTTTTTCATACGGCGCGTACATTACGTGACTTAGGCATACTGGCTGCATTAGATAATGCTGGCGAAAAAGGTTTAAACGCAGAACAAATTGCTCAAGAAACGAGCGTGTCAGAGTATGGCGTTAAAGTATTACTCGATATGGCCATCAGTGCCCACATTGTTTTATGGGATAAACCGAATTATTCATTGGCTAATCTAGGCATTTTTTTGCTGCATGATGGGATGACGCAAGCCAATATGGATTTCACGGCAGACGTTTGTTATGCCGCCATGATGCACTTAACCGAATCGATCACCGAAGGCAAGCCTGCTGGTCTGAAAGAACTCGGCGATTGGGATACCATCTACCAAGGTTTATCGCGTTTGCCCCAGCAAGCTAAAGAGAGTTGGTTCAAATTCGATCACTTCTATTCCGATCGTTCTTTTCCTATTTTGCTGAAAGAAGTGTTTCGTAAAAAACCGAAACATTTGGTCGATATTGGTGGCAATACGGGTAAATGGGCACTGCAATGTTGTCACTATGATTCAGACGTTGAAGTGACGATTGTGGATCTGCCACAACAGTTGGAAATGGCGATGGCTAACGCGCAGCAACAAGGTTTTACGCAGCGTATTCATCCTTTTCCAGCCAACATGCTCGATAAAGAGCAACCGTTACCAAAAAATGCGGACGTGTGGTGGATGAGCCAGTTTTTAGACTGTTTTTCGCCAATGGAAATTTTGAGTATTTTAAAACGCGTTCGCGCCAATCTTTCTGCATATTCGACGGTTTATATTTTGGAACTGTTCTGGGATTCACAGAAGTACGATGCGGCTTCTTATAGCCTCAATGCCACCTCTTTGTATTTTACCTGCCTTGCAAATGGTAATAGTCGCTTCTATCGCAGCGAAGATTTCTTAGAAATCGTTCAAGCAGCAGGATTACAGGTGATCAAACGGACCGACAATATTGGCCTTGGCCACACCTTGTTAGAGCTAAAAGCCCAAGCTTAATTAAAATCGATGCGAGTCAATTCATGAATAAAGAGATAACTCAAGTTGTTATCATTGGTGCGGGCCCTTCGGGTTCGACTGCCGCGGCATTACTCCATGCGCAAAACATACGCGTGTTGGTTATCGAAAAAGCACTTTTCCCACGCTTTTCTATTGGCGAAAGCTTATTACCTGCTTGTATGGAAGTGATAGAAGCGGCGGGAATGTTACCTGATGTTATGCGTGCGGGTTTTCAATATAAAAATGGTGCAGCCTTTCGAAAAAATGGTGTATACGCTCAGTTTGATTTTACCGACAAATATTCGAATGGGCCGGGAACCACTTTTCAGGTACAGCGTAGTCAATTTGATAAAGTATTAGCGGATTCTGCTGTTAAGCAAGGGGTTGAAATTCGTTATCAACATCAACTGACGAATATCGAATTTGAAGAGAATAAATCACAATTATTGGTGACGGATCAACACGGTATAACGTATCAAATTGAAGCCGACTTCGTGCTGGATGCCAGTGGCTTTGGCCGAGTATTGCCTAAGTTACTCGATTTGGAAGAGCCATCGTGTTTACCTCCGAGAAAAGCCATCTTTACCCATATCATTGATCATATCTCCCCTGAACAACCAGACTACGACCGAAACAAGATACTGATCTCCGTCCATCCGCGTAATCCTGACGTATGGTACTGGCTCATTCCTTTTTCTAACGGCACATGTTCATTAGGTGTTGTCGGTGAACCGTCGTTTTTTGACGGCTATCCAAGTGATAAAATTGCGGTGATCCAGCAATTGGTGAATGAAATGCCTGAGCTGGCAGAACTGCTTTCGAAGTCCGAATACCCTAATCCTGCTGGTGAGCTAGGCGGCTATTCTGCAAATGTTAAGCAGTTGGCCACGGTAAATTATGCGTTATTAGGCAATGCTGGTGAATTTTTAGACCCGGTGTTTTCATCAGGTGTAACGATAGCCATGAAATCGGCTCAGTTAGCGGTGTCTTGTGTTGTACGCCAACTAAAAAAAGAAAGTGTAGATTGGCAGCAAGAGTATTCTCAGCCATTAATGGTCGGAGTGGATACGTTCCGCACTTATGTGGAAGGTTGGTACAACGGCATGTTACAAGAGGTGATTTTTTACCAAACGCCCAATCCAAGAATAAAGCAGATGATTTGCTCTATTCTTGCAGGATATGCCTGGGATCGTAGTAATCCTTATGTCGCTGAGCATCAACGACGCTTATCAAGTTTAGCTGAAATTATTCGTACTTCATCTCATTAATAATATCCGCACCGAAATTATGTTTTGGTGCGGATATGCATCTCACATTCTAATTTTATGGGTTTATTCTCTTGTAAGATTATTCCTACACTACATTAACGTGTTGATAAATATGCATTTTAACCAGTTTTGTTCTGATGCCCTATTCTTGGCAATGACGAGCAGGATCGTTAAACTAGTTGGATATTGGAATCAATATCACGAGAATGAATTTGTTACGTATCTACTTGCTGTTAATTTTAGCAATTAACTTACTTTTTAATACTGTTTGTGCTGCCGATTATTTATCAGATTCGGAACGTACCTATTTAAAAGCAAAAAAAGTCATTGTAATGGGTGTATTGTCTGAACCTTGGCTACCTTATTGGGGCGGCATTGAGAATACAATCGGTATTCAACATGATTATGCGGTAGGGATAGGAAAAGAGCTTGATGTCAAAATTGAATATCGTAGCTATCAATCGATAACTGATCTTGTCACTGCTGTGCATGATGGTGATGTGGATTTTGCTATTGGTTTTAGCAAAACAAAAGAGAGAGAAAAAAACATTTTATTCAGTTTGCCACTCTATAATAACCTACGAGTGATTTGGCTAAGGGACAAAAAATTAAATCAGCAAGATATGCATCATTTGAAATGGGTTTGCGTACAAGGTTCATCTTATTGTGAAACATTAGAGCAGAGCCATTACCCACACATATTACTAGCACAAAGTTTCTTAGAATCAGCAGAAATGATGAAGCAAGGTTTAGCCGATGCAACGATAACCAACTATATATCACTCAATCATTATATCAGCCCTAATTCTGGATATGACGGTGAGATTATTGCAGATGGTCGATTAGGTGTCGAAATAAATAGAATCATTTTGCCGATGGGAAATAATGAATTAAAAAGCATTTTTGATAAACTCATTCTTGCTGAAGCAACAGGAAATACAGCTAATAAGATAGACTCGACTAATATTTATTTTTTGAATAATAAAGATAGCCTAAAATTATTAAGTCAAGAAAATAGCAATCAAATTGTCAGATACACCATAGAAGAAGATATATATCCACTCTCTTATTGTGATGAGGGTGATAATCAGGTGAAGGGATATGTCCATGATTTACTCAAGCTCATTGAGTCAAAAAGCTTTCTTAAATTTCAGTATGTGCCGGCCAATGGTAGAGATATTAGACAAATGCTTATCGATAATGAAGTCGATTTATTGCCTTCATTAAATGTCGATGACATCGATAATCGTGATTTTATAGCGACCCCACCTTACACTAATTTGCAATTTGGTTATGTGGTCACTAAAAAGCCTTTTCAACAGAAAAAATTAGCGATATTAGATCGTACTGGTTACTTATATAGCCACTTAAAAATCTATGAAGATAATAAAAAAGTTAAAGTTTATAGAGATCTTAAAAAGGTTATTCTAGATTTAAAATCAGGTAAGATAACTCATGCCTTAATGAATCAAGATATTATAAATCAGCAAATGGCATATCTTGGTGATAAATTCTTGATACTTCCCGCAATAGATAATGAAGGTTACTCTATTAATATCGGTATGGTCTTTCGAAAGGACGAGTCGATATTGTCTGAAATGCTCAGCCGATCTTTAACTATGGTAACTGAGTCTGAGATT
>NZ_CAWNTB010000025.1:0-9287 GCF_963877065.1 Vibrio sp. V01_P9A10T6 | reverse complement strand
ATTGAACCCTGTTGGAAGGATTCTGACAAGGAATTACAAAGCACCAAGGTTTGGTCTCTTCAGGAAGAAGACAAGGTTGTTCACGAAGAATAACCACGCAGGATGCTAGGACAGCGTAAGGATACAACAGTTGGCAGGATGCGAGCTGCATGGATTGGCGATGGACACCTTGTGGATAAGGCAGGACAACATCAGGATGATGTTATGGACACCGCTCAAGGAACAAGTGATGAGTATTGACCGGAGTGTTAGTACCATGGAAAGTTTGGACACCGCTAGGATGGCGATGCAGGATGAGCCGAAGAATTGGCCACTATTATGGATGATGCATGGAGCACACAATTTAGTAGCTGGACTGCTGCGAGTAAGACTTTAAGCCTCGACACATGCGTGTTGAGGCTTTTCTTATTACTTGCATTCTGGCTTTAGCGTGTTGTTGCTTCAAAAAAAGTTCATATGATAAGTGCAGCAAAATAATAACAACAAAAAAACAATCTAGATCAATTATCTCATCGTTCGGTTGGTTTAATTTTCGGCTTCTTTGCAAAAATAGAGTACCAGATTTTATCTGGGCTAAGGCGTATTTCCCTGAGCCTAGTTGAGTCTTTCGGTATTATTTTGCGGCTAACAAGGATTGTACGTGACAACCGTAACAAGAAGAACACTTCTTCTCCCTTACACCGATTCGTTAGAGTCTGATTTTTTGATGCTCAATTGTTGCGCCAAAAATCGGGCACAGATGAATGGCCCTAAAACGGTCGCTTCAGCAAAACAGCTTTTTCAACGAGTGCTTCATGATCCTCATTTGTACGCAATGGCGGTGTTAGATAATTATAACCGCGAATACATGGGGCATTTGTTCATTGAACTTGACGAAGAGCGAGCAGAACTCGGTTTTCTGTTTGATAAATTGTATTGGGGCAAAGGCATTGCAACTGAGGCATTGAAGGCTTTTTTACCTAAAGCGGCCTACCAATTGCAACGACAAAAAATTACAGCCACTGCTAATATTGGCCACCATGCCTCTATTGCGGTACTCAAAAAACTCGGCTTTGAGCTGTTGGGTGAGAAAGAAGATGTTTTTGGCCCTTATTGGGAATTTGAGTTTACATACGATGAGGCGGCAAATGAAAAGCAGATGGCCTAAAGCCTATCATTTGTAATTCACCTTGGTAGCAGTCGTCACCTAGTGCAGAAAACTCAAACCAATAAACGGTATGCCAACGCCAGAGTCCTTCTGGCGTTTTGAATTTGTGGCGTCCAAAAGCCACGCTGATCAGCTGTAAGTCGAGTTGTTCGCATTTTCGACTGATCGCCGCCTTTGCTAATTCGGCTTGGCGACGCTGTTGCCAGAAAAGAAAGCAGCCCAAGCTGAGTAATAAAATAGCCAATAGATCGCCTAGCATAAACATTCCAGTTATTGAGTTTTGGTCGCTTGCTGTAAGCGAATTAAGGCATCGGATAATTCGAACGAAGGGCTAGAATGCAGCAGTGGCAGCAGTACCATTCGCAGTTCTGGCAGCATCACTAAATCCGCAAAGAGCTGGTTAAAGAGGGCTTGATTGCCTGTTTGCGCCAAGCGTAATAAAAACGTTTCGGCAAGTGATGGGTTAGACAATACATGCCACGAGCGCCCTGCAATGGCAATTAATATCTCTTGATGGCTCAAGCGTGGGCTTTGCAGAATACGTTCAACCAAGGTCGCGGTGAGTGCATTATTCGCACCTGATAAGGCTCGTATTAAGGCAGAGAGTAAGAACAGATCAGGTTCGTGGCTTTCGATGTGCCACATTGCCATCTCTTGCAAACGCAGCGCCAACTTATCATTCAACGGTGCACTATGTTCGAGCGCCCCCAGCAGGGCATACAAAGGCTGAGCGGGGAGGTGGTTTAATGCTTTCCTTAGTAACACGCTATTTTGTTCTTTGCTTAAACGAGCACAAATATCAGTAATGCCTTGTAAGCCGACCGTCTGCCAGTTTTCCCAGCCTAAATCCCCACTAAAATAGTGTTGCGCATGCTCATAATATTGGCTTGATGGTAGGTTCAACTGGGCGCGTATTTGGCTGTGGAATACTGCCATTTTGTCGTCGCTCGGTTTAAAGGTATAAGGGTTATTGGCAAGCTTTTGCTGCTGCTCATCGCTGAGGTCTTGATGCAAACGTGACCCCATCGCTTCAAGTACAAACTTGATGAAGTTACCTATCTCAGCTTGTTTGAGTAGGCCGCGTTCATCCAAAGAGAATTTAAGAAACCAGATCCAAGGTTGTTGGGCTTGGTTCCAATACGCGATGGCAAGATGAGCATGACGCTGCAATGGATAGGGATACGGTTGTTGACCTTTTTCTACTTGAGAAAAGTGTGTATTTTCAATCGGGCAGATGCGTCTTCCTAAATCAAAAATCCGATATTGGCTACCACTATTGGTGAGCAATTGGCTAAGCGTATGAATGGTATCCATGGATAAAGTGGCCTTAACTTGTGTTCTTGAATAACTATTTTTGATCAATAACTCTCTTTGAACAATAAATGGTACTCTATAGCCCATTTTCAAGGTCACTTAGCAAATTAACTTGGTGAATAATGACAGTAAGCACAGAACTTACCCACCTGTTGAAGCAATTAGAAACTCAGCTACGCAATACTCAGTGCTGGCAATCTCAGCCGCCAAGCGAAAGCGCATTGATGAGCACAGAGCCTTTCTCCATCGATACCCTCACTCCGGAGCAGTGGCTGCAGTGGATTTTCATCCCCAAAATGTTATTGGCAATTGAGCAGCAAACAGAGCTTCCTCAAGGGTTTTCGCTCACTCCCTATTTTGAAGAGGCATGGCAACATCAAGCGGAATTGGCTGAGGTGATTGCGCTGCTACGTTTGATTGATGAGGTAAGCCAAGCATGTTAGAGATTCTGTATCAGGACGATGATTTGGTCGCCGTGAATAAACCCGCAGGAATGCTGGTGCATCGCTCATGGCTAGATAAACACGAAACGCAATTTGTGATGCAAACGCTGCGCGATCAAATTGGCCAGCATGTGTTTCCCCTACATCGATTAGATAGGCCAACTTCTGGCGTGCTCGTGTTTGCGCTCTCCAGTGAAGTGGCGGCGCAAATGATGCCGATGTTTGCCAACCATCAAATGGAAAAAACGTACCATGCGATTGTGCGTGGTTGGATTGAACAAGGGGATGTGCTTGATTACCCACTCAAAATCGAGCTAGATAAAATTGCCGATAAGTTTGCCAAACAAGATAAAGAAGCCCAAGAAGCGATCACCGCTTATCAACCATTAGCGACAGTAGAAGTGCCGTATTCAACCGGGCGTTTCCCAACCAGCCGCTACTGTTTGGTGGAAATGAAACCGCAAACGGGCCGTAAACATCAGTTGCGTCGTCATATGCACCATTTGAGTCATCCGATTATTGGTGATACCACTCATGGTGATGGCAAGCACAACCGCCTATTTCGCGATCATTATGACGCGCAGCGTCTGATGCTCCATGCCTCTGAATTACGTTTTACTCATCCGTTTACTGGCCAAGCATTAGTGCTTAAAGCTGGTTTTGATGAGGTATGGCAACGGCTGTTTACTCAGTTTGAGTGGAGCCAGCCGATATAAAAACAAAACCCTCGCGATGCGAGGGTTTTGAGTATTGGGATGTAACTGAAAGTGGTGTAGTTCATCAAGACATTCAGTTCATAAAAGCCGACAGTGAACAAAAAACGAGCTACTTCGCTAGATACTCTTGAATGGAACGCTCGATGCCTTTGGCATCTAAACCTAATTCTGCATGCAGCTCTTCTTGTGTACCTTGAGCGATGAATTGATCAGGCAAACCTAAATTGAGTACTGGTTTTAGGATTTTCTCTTTCATCATCAATTCAATGACGCCGGCACCCGCACCACCTGCAATCGCATTCTCTTCCAAGGTCACTAGCACATCATGTTGCGCAGCCAGTTGGCGAATGAGTGTTTCATCAAGGGGCTTAACAAATCGCATGTCAGCTACTGTTACATTTAGCTTATCGGCTGCTTCAAGCGCGTTTGGTAGGAAAGTGCCAAAGTTGAGGATCGCGATTTTTTCATTCGCGATAGCCGTGTCACATTGGCGCATAATGCGTCCTTTACCAATCTCTAACGCACTAAATTGGGTTTGGATTTCGACTCCCATGCCATTGCCACGAGGATAACGCACTGCGCTTGGCCCTGTGTGTTTATGGCCGGTATAGAGCATTTGTCGGCACTCATTTTCATCGGCGGGTGCCATGATCACCATGTTGGGAATGCAGCGCATGAAGCTTAAATCAAACGCACCTTGGTGAGTTTGGCCATCAGCTCCGACTAACCCTGCGCGGTCAATGGCAAACATAACTGGTAAATTCATGATGGCAACATCATGGATCAGCTGATCATAACCCCGTTGTAAAAAGGTTGAGTAGATCGCCACTATCGGATGATCTCCCGCAATCGCCATACCTGTCGCAAGGGTGACGGCATGTTGCTCAGCAATCGCCACATCAAAATATTGTTGTGGGAACTCTTTTGAAAAGCGAACCATGCCAGAGCCTTCGCGCATCGCGGGTGTAATCGCCATTAATTTTGGATCTTGCGCGGCCATGTCGCATAAAAAATCGCCAAAGATTTTAGAAAAAGTAGGTTTAGCATTGCTGCTTTTTGGTAGGCTAGTGTGGCTCGGGTCAAATTTAGGAACGCCATGGTAACCAATCGGATCTTTTTCTGCGGGCTCATAGCCTTTGCCTTTTTTGGTCATGATGTGCAAAAACTGCGGGCCTTTGAGCTCGCGCATGTTGCGTAATGTCTTGATAAGTTCAATCACATCATGGCCATCGACTGGGCCGATATAGTTAAATCCAAGCTCTTCAAACAAGGTGCCGGGTACGACCATGCCTTTCAAGTGCTCTTCTGTGCGGCGTACCAGCTCTTTAATAGGCGGTATGCCAGAGAGCACTTTTTTGCCCCCTTCACGGATCGAGGTATAAAGGCTACCGGAAAGCAGTTGCGCTAAATGGTTATTCAGTGCGCCCACGTTTTCAGAGATCGACATTTCGTTGTCGTTGAGCACGACTAACATATCCGGATGAACGTCGCCAGCATGGTTCATTGCTTCAAAGGCCATGCCTGCGGTGATAGCACCATCACCAATTACGCCCACTACTTTGCGATTTTTCCCTTCTTTACCTGCACTGATCGCCATCCCTAAGGCGGCACTGATTGAGGTGGACGAGTGGCCGACAGAGAGCGTGTCATATTCACTTTCTTCACGCCAAGGAAAAGGGTGAAGACCGTCTTTTTGACGAATGGTCGACATTTTCTCGCGGCGACCAGTTAATATTTTGTGCGGATAAGCTTGGTGGCCTACATCCCAAATCAGCTGATCGAAAGGGGTGTTATAGACGTAGTGTAGGGCAACCGTTAATTCAACCGTGCCTAAGCCTGACGCAAGGTGGCCACTCGACTGACTGACGGAATTAAGAAGGTAGTTTCTTAATTCATCACACAACGTTGGCAGAACCTCTTTCGGCAGACTGCGCAGTTCATCGGGTGTATTTGCTAAAGCCAGTGTTGGGTATTTTGAAATATCAAGAGTCATAATTTTGCGCGCTTATAGTTTAGTTCTTGCGCTCGACGACGTATCGGGCGAACTCTTCGAGTGATTCTGTATTGTAGGGTATTGCTTCCAAGGCTTGAAGAGCTTCCTGTAACAGACTTTGTGCTTTATCAATAGCACCTTGTAACCCTAGCAGCGCTGGGTAGGTACTTTTATTGAGTTGTTGATCCGAGCCTTGAGGTTTACCTAATGTCTCGGTATCGCTAACGATATCCAAAATATCATCTTGAACTTGGAATGCGAGACCAACGGCATCGGCATAGCGATCCAATTGTGGTAGTACCGCAAGCCCTTTTTCACCAGCCGCAAGCGCACCTAAACGGATTGCACAACGCATCAAGGCTCCCGTTTTATTGCGATGGATCTCTTCTAATTCCTGCACTGAGACCAGACGATTTTCTGCTTGCAGATCCAACGCTTGCCCTATACACATACCTTGAGCACCGGAAGCTTGAGCCAACATTTGGACCATCTTAATGCGGTTGACTTGCGCATGTTCGGCGAGTTGACCTTCTGCCAAAATAGTAAAGGCCAGTGTTTGCAGGGCATCGCCCGCTAAAATCGCGATGGCTTCGTCAAATTCGATGTGACAAGTGGCTTTACCACGACGCAATTCATCGTCGTCCATCGCGGGAAGGTCATCGTGGATCAATGAATAAGCATGAATACATTCTATTGCGCAGGCTGGGGTATCGAGTTCATCTGGCGTACAACCAAGCATTTGCCCTGTGATATACACTAAATAAGGTCGAGCTCTTTTGCCGCCAAGTAACAAACCGTAGCGCATCGCGTCAATCAACGGTTGTTTTTGGTGCGGTAAACGGCCTAACCAAAGGTTTAATTGGTCAATATTTCTTTGCTGATAGGAGCTCAGAGCCTCAATCATAGGGCACTCTTTCTACTAAGTTGTGGTATCTACTAGGTTACGATCGACCGTTTCCCTGTGACTTAATTGACAGGTTCAAGTCACATAGCGAGCGATGAGATCGATAAATATGAGTCAGTAATAAGTATGTATCAGTAATACGTGCCTATTACTCAGGTAGTTCAGTAAAGTCAGAGAGTGGCGCGTCATCGCTCGCACTGAGCAAAATACTGACTCGCTGCTCCGCTTCACTTAACTTACTTTGTCCAGCACGAGCAAGGGATATTCCGCGCTCGAATTTTTTTAGCGCATCATCTAAGGCTAAATCGCCATTTTCTAGCTGTTCCACTAAGCTATCAAGTTCTTCGATTGTCGCTTCGAAGGACATATTTTCAGGTTTCTTGCTCGCCATAATCTTTTTATCTTGGTAAATATGCACGAAAGTTACCTTAGGGCGTAGTGATGGTCAAATTTAACCAACGATTTTTGTCTGAAAAGTCCCTCTTTTGGAACTGTCACTATCACAAATAATAAAAATAATAATACGATACTTAGCAACCAGACCGATATTTACTGAAATAGTGACGGTGACTCAGAATCTTGGCCATATCAGTGTGCTGGCAACAGTGCATCTTTGCTCAGTTTAGGTATAAACTGAATAGAGAGAATTTCGGTATGATCCAATAATTTACTTAAAGATTTGAATCTATTGCCGATAACGAGTTTAAACTCATTATCGCGGGTAAGCAGCATGAGGAGTGCTTTGTGGATTTAGCAACGCTGATAGGCCTGATCGGAGGCCTCGCTTTCGTTATCATGGCGATGATTTTAGGCGGAAGCCTAATGATGTTCTTCGACGTCACATCCATCTTGATCGTAGTGGGTGGGTCAATGTTTGTTGTATTGATGAAGTTCACGATGGGACAATTCTTCGGTGCAGCCAAGGTGGCAGGTAAGGCATTTATGTTCAAATCCGATGAACCTGAAGATTTGATCGCGAAAATTGTAGAAATGGCTGATGCGGCGCGGAAAGGTGGTTTTCTTGCATTAGAAGAGATGGAAATTACCAATAGCTTCATGCAAAAGGGGATTGATTTGCTGGTGGATGGCCATGATGCTGACGTGGTGCGTTCTGCGTTGCAAAAAGACATTGTATTGACTGATGAGCGTCATTCACAGGGAACTGGCGTATTTCGTGCTTTTGGTGACGTAGCGCCAGCGATGGGCATGATCGGTACTTTGGTGGGCTTGGTTGCCATGTTGTCTAACATGGATGACCCTAAATCAATTGGCCCTGCCATGGCCGTTGCCTTATTAACTACCTTGTACGGCGCTGTTCTCTCGAACATGATTTTTTTCCCGATTGCAGACAAACTTGCTTTGCGCCGAGACCAAGAAAAGCTTAACCGTCGTTTAATCATGGATGGCGTTCTGGCTATTCAGGATGGACAAAACCCACGGGTCATTGATAGTTATCTGAAAAACTACCTCAATGAAGGCAAGCGTGTTTTAGATGTTGATAGTGAATAACGGAGCCTGTAATGGATGATGAAGAAGGCTGTAAATGCCCACCTCCCGGCTTGCCGTTGTGGATGGGAACCTTTGCCGATTTAATGTCGCTGTTGATGTGTTTCTTCGTACTGCTGCTCTCTTTTTCCGAGATGGACGTTCTGAAGTTTAAACAGATAGCAGGCTCGATGAAGTTTGCTTTTGGTGTGCAAAATCGTTTGGAAGTGAAAGACATTCCTAAAGGGACAAGCATCATTGCACAAGAGTTTCGCCCAGGCCGCCCCGAACCGACACCGATTGATGTCATCATGCAACAAACCATTGATATCACGCAGCAGACACTTGAGTTTCAAGAAGGGGATTCAGATCGAGCGGGTGGTGTTCAGCGTGAAGAAGGTCAATTGACGGGGGGGCAATCCCCTGAAACTTCAACGCAGAATAATCAAAATACTCAATCGGAAATGCAACAACAGCAAGCAGAATCTATGTCGCAAGAGATGGAAATTGTTGAACAGGACATCAAAAAAGCGTTAGCAAGAGAAATCGAACAAGGCGCTATTGAAGTTGAAAACTTAGGTCAGCAATTGGTGATCCGTATTCGTGAAAAAGGTGCGTTTCCCGAAGGCTCTGCATTTCTACAACCTAAGTTTCGTCCATTGGTTCGTCAAATTGCCGATCTGGTTAAAGATGTGCCGGGCATTGTGCGTATTTCTGGCCATACCGACAATCAAAGTGTCGATTCTGAATTGTATCGCTCAAATTGGGATCTTTCGGCTCAACGAGCGGTTTCTGTGGCGCAAGAGATGGAAAAGGTTCGTGGGTTTTCTCATCAACGACTCAGGGTGCGTGGTATGGCCGATACCGACCCAGTCGGCTCTAACGATACGGAAAGTGAACGTTCACGCAACCGCCGAGTAGAAATCAGTATCATGCAAGGTGAACCGCTGTACAGTGATGAAGTTCCATCCGTTCAGTAAGTTACGTTGGATTATGTAAAAACACATAGACGAGCGCTAAGGCTCGTCTTTTTTATGGTTATCACCTCGTGTATAATCCTGCGCCCTTAGCGGTGTATCAGTAGCAAGTAGAATGCGACCCATTGATTCACCACGTTGCCCAATCAGATTGCGAATAGAACTATGAAATTTATTGTTAAGCCCCATCCGGAAATTTTTGTTAAAAGTGACTCAGTACGCAAGCGCTTCACAAAAATTTTAGAGTCCAATATTCGTAATATCATTAAACGAAGAACAGAGTCAGTCGCGGTATTTAACCGTCGCGA
>NZ_CAWNTB010000024.1:0-9469 GCF_963877065.1 Vibrio sp. V01_P9A10T6 | reverse complement strand
GGGTTACCCCCAGTGGGTGAGTGGCGTAACGATGAATTAGAAAAGCGCCATGAGTCTGAAGGTAAAGGGCTGCTATTTCGCCAAATTTTACGTCGTTACGTTCTAGGGAATAAGTACATTTGGCTGTTATGTAGCTCCTATCTACTGGTGTATGTGGTGCGTATCGCGCTAAATGATTGGGGTAATTTATACCTCACTGAACGGCATGGTTATGAGCTTTTTTCAGCCAACGCTGCCGTATCGATGTTTGAAATCGGAGGATTTTTAGGATCGCTATTTGGTGGTTGGGGCTCGGACAAATTTTTTAAAGGCAATCGAGCGCCGATGAACTTGATTTTTGCGCTAGGCATTTTCATTTCAGTGGCCGCGTTATGGCTAACACCGATTGACAACTTTGTGGTGTTGTCGGGCTGCTTCTTTTCCATCGGATTTTTTATTTTTGGTCCGCAAATGATGATAGGAATGGCCGCCGCTGAATGTTCGCACAAGGATGCGGCTGGAACCGCGACCGGTTTTGTCGGCTTATTTGGCTATCTTGGTGCAGCGTTAGCCAGTTACCCATTGGCTGTCATTATTGAACAATTTAGTTGGGAAGGATTTTTCAGTGTCATTACCCTCTCAGCCGCACTGATTGGATTACTGATTTTGCCCTTTTTAAAAGCGCAGCAGCGTGCAGGGAATGCCGTCACTATGCCATAACCTTTCCTCACGTTGTTTTCTGATTTCGCTGTGTCATGCAGCAAAAACGAAATCACAGGAATGTGATGAAACTTAACGCTGCCCTACGTCTACGTTAAGTAATGAAAATAACAAGAGGAAACAGACATGAAAGATAGATTACCTCGCAGTGTACTTGCTACCTGCATTCTCGGTGCTTCGCTTGCCGCGCCTCAAGCATTTGCTGAAGGCCGACTCGTGGTTTATTGTAGTGCCACTAACGCCATGTGCGAGACAGCGACTAAAGCATTTTCTGATAAATATGACGTAAAAACCTCTTTTGTTCGCAATGGCTCTGGCAGCACGCTGGCCAAAATCGAAGCAGAGAAGAAGAACCCACGCGCGGATGTTTGGTATGGCGGCACGTTGGATCCTCAATCACAGGCGGGTGAAATGGATCTCTTACACGCTTACCAATCCCCGCAGCTTGAATTCATTATGGATGGATTTAAAGATCCAGCGAAACGCAAAGGGAACTACTCTTCGGCCGTTTATATGGGTATTTTAGGTTTTGGGGTGAACACTCAACGTTTGGCTGAAAAAGGATTACCGATCCCGCGCTGCTGGAATGATTTAACCAAACCTGAATACAAAGGAGAGATTCAAATCTCTGACCCACAAAGTTCGGGGACTGCCTATACCGCATTAGCCACCTTCATTCAACTTTGGGATGAAGATAAAGCCTTTGATTATTTCAAAGCACTCGACAAAAACGTCTCTCAATACACCAAATCAGGTGTTACCCCTTCACGTAACTCAGCGCGTGGTGAAATTGCGATTGGTATTGGTTTTTTGCATGACTACTCACTCGAACAATCGAAAGGAGCACCGCTGGAGCTGATTTCGCCTTGTGAAGGTACAGGTTATGAAATTGGTGGTGTGAGCATTATCAAAGGGTCGCGTAACCTTGATAACGCGAAACGGTTTGTTGACTGGGTCATGTCAAAAGAAGGACAAGAGCTGGCATGGAAAGAAGGTCAATCTTTCCAAATTTTAACTAACACTCAAGCGGAACAATCCCCCAACGCCCTCGACCCTAAAAAGTTAACCTTGATCGATTATGACATGGATACCTATGGATCCTCTGATGAACGTAAGCGATTGATTAATAAGTGGGTTAATGTCGTAAAAATGGGTGAATAGCCAACGCATTCCCTTATCTTAGCCTCGATGGGCAGTGCCTACTGCCCTTTTTATAAAGCCAATACCAGGCTTATCACCGTGTGGCTACAAACAACTTTGGTACAGAAAAATGAATGAATTTACAGCAGGCACTGCACCACATCGGCCGCTAAAAACCTCGCATAGGGACCCAATTTTTTATTGGATCCTGACGTTATTGTGTGCGTTTGTGCTGTTGCCCTCTTTTGCACTTGATTACGGAGTGTTTGATTCAACATCGCAAGAATTTTATGCCGCTATGGGTTGGAGCCGTGCCAATATTTCTTGGTTATGGTTTGCGCTTCCGGGTGTACTTCTCATTCGCCCTTGCTATGCAGGCAATAAGTACGCCAAACACCGTCACTATTTTGATATCGGTTATTCAGCGGCATGCATGTTTTTCGTGTTGGTCAGCTCTTGGTATACCCAGCAAGGTTTAGGTTATTCAACCATTGCACTATTTATCGCCTTAAGTGCTGTCATGACATTGGCATTGGCTCGTCTTGAGTTTTTGGGCGGCGACAGCTTCGTGATTGGTGCTCTGATCTCGATTATTCTCTTGATCACGATTTTTATTATCTTTCCGAGTATCGCCATCTTTGTACCGATGTTCCAAGATGAAATGGGGAACTTTGTTGCGTGGCAATTCATTGAAATTTTGAGCCGAGCGCAGATCATACAAATTGTTTGGAACTCCGTACTGCTTGGCGTATCTGTGGGTATAGGTGCCACTTTCTTTGGTTTGATCTTTGCTATCTATACCACACGCATTGCCACTCGCTCCGCTTTCATTGCGCGAATTTTTTCTATTCTTCCCATTGTGACTCCCCCTTTTGTCGTTGGGCTTGGGGTGACTTTAATGCTTGGGCGCTCCGGTTATATCACCGAACTCATGGTGGATTGGTTTGGGTTACAACAGACAAACTGGCTGTATGGTTTTACAGGCATTTGGATGGCACAAGTGCTCGCCTTTGCTCCTATGTCATTCATGATTTTAGATGGCGCGATGAAATCCCTACATCCATCACTGGAAGAGGCGTCCTACACGCTGCGTGCCAATCGTTATCAAACTTTTTTTAAAATTGTCATGCCATTGCTCAAACCTGCTTTGGCCAACAGTTTCTTAATCATCTTTGTCCAATCACTGGCCGACTTCAGTAACCCGCTTGTACTTGGGGGCAGTTTCGATGTGTTAGCCACTCAGATTTACTTCTACATCGCAGGAGCTCAATTAGATTACGCTTCCGCCAGCACACTTGGGGCCGTCTTGCTGCTATTTTCATTGGCGATCTTTGTTGTCCAATATCTGTGGATAGGAAAGCGTTCATACGTCACCATTTCCGGCAAATCATATCGTGGCGATGTGCAAGCGCTGCCTACCTTACTTAAACATACGGTTTCGGCACTGCTCTATTTTTGGATGGCATTTAACATCTTGCTTTATGGCAGCATCATCTTCGGCAGCTTCACCGTGAACTGGGGTGTAGATTACAGTTTAACGCTTAAAAACTATATTCATCTGTTTGGCATGGGAATGAGTGAAGGTGCTTGGCCATCACTTATCACGACGATGATTTATGCCGGCGTTGCAGCGCCATTAACCGCCTTCTTTGGTCTGTTGATTGCGTATATCGTTGTCCGTCAGCAATTTTACGGTAAGAAAGTGATTGAGTTTGCAACCATGCTTTGCTTCGCCGTTCCGGGCACGGTTGCGGGGGTATCTTACATTCTTGCATTTAATGATGCGCCTATTTACCTCACCGGTACCGCGGCCATTGTTGTGATTTCCATGGTGATGCGTAACGTGCCAGTAGGCATTCGCGCAGGTATTGCAGGGCTAGGCCAGCTTGATAAATCGCTCGATGAAGCGTCACTCAGTTTGCGGGCTAACTCCTTTAAAACCATTACTCATATTCTGTTGCCGTTATTACGACCAGCAATTCTCTCAACACTGATTTACAGCTTTGTTCGAGCAATGACGACCGTCAGCGCCATTATTTTCTTGGTGACACCAGAAACACGGGTGGCAACGTCTTACATCCTGAATCGTGTAGAAGATGGTGAGTATGGCGTTGCGATCGCATATGGCTCGATTTTGATTGTTGTGATGTTGGCTATTATTTTAATTTTTGATTTTATCGTTGGCGAGGCACGTGTTTCTCGTTCTAAAGCCAATAACCAAGAATAACCATTGGAGATATCACCATGGAAAATGAAAACTTTGTTGTTTTAAAGAATGTCTGCAAGCGTTTTGGCGATAAAACCGTCATTGGTAATTTGGATTTAGAAATCAAAAAAGGCAGCCTTGTAACACTGCTCGGCCCTTCAGGATGTGGAAAAACGACCGTGCTGCGTTTGGTCGCAGGGCTCGAAAAACCAACCAGCGGCCAAATTTTTATTGATGGTGAAGATGTCACGAGTACCTCCATCCAGCAACGTGACATCTGCATGGTGTTTCAATCTTACGCTCTGTTTCCTCACCTTTCTTTACATGACAACGTAGGTTATGGCCTAAGAATGATTGGCTTGAGTAAAGATGAAGTGAAACAGCGAGTGGATGAAGCCTTGAAATTGGTTGATTTAGAAGGCTTTGGGGAACGTTACGTTGACCAAATTTCAGGAGGTCAGCAACAGCGAGTAGCGCTCGCTCGCGCGTTGGTGCTTAAGCCTAAGGTATTGCTATTCGATGAGCCGCTCAGTAACTTGGACGCCAATTTAAGACGCAGTATGCGTGAAACTATTCGAGAGTTGCAGCAGCGTTTTAATATCACCTCTTTGTATGTGACGCACGATCAGGCGGAGGCCTTTGCCGTTTCTGATACTGTGATTGTGATGAAAGATGGCGACATCATGCAGCAGGGCTCACCAACTCAACTGTATAAGCACCCAACCTCGATGTTTATGGCCAACTTCATGGGCGAAGCCAATATTTTTGAGGGTCAATATGATGGTGAATACCTGATCATCAATGGCTATAAGATCCCTGCTAATGATGACAGTGTCACGGCTTTGCCTGCGGGGAATTATCAAATTGGTGTTCGACCAGAAGCTATTTTGCTCTGCGCGGACGGTGATGCCTGCCAACAGTGTCAAATTACCAGTATTGCTTACATGGGGTCGATGTATGAAGTGTTGGTTAAATGGCACAACAAAGAGCTGTTACTGCAACTCAACTCGTCACAATTTGACCCCAGTTACGCTGATCACCCTTACCTGACGATCAACCCCGTGGGGTTATTCCTACTACCTGAAGATGCTTAATACTGCCTAGCTTGACCAAACGCCTCCAAACTAATGGAGGCGTTTGTGTCTTAGTGAGAGCAATGAACAACTTAACGAGAGCAATGAAAAAGATCCACCCGCGCAAGTGAGATTGGTTATAATCATCAGCCAGTTAGCACCAAGGCATGAGTTGGGTTATCATCCTTACCTTGGTTTGTCGCCACTAAAAATGGGCGAGTGATGCTCAATCAATGAGTTTAACTTGTCTGTACGGCGCTCTTCTCATCGCACAATTAAGAGACATTTCATGTTACTTCCCACACAAACAAGTTGGGTTATTTTAGCGGGTGGGCAAGCCAGCCGTATGGGTGGACAAGACAAAGGGCTGATTGAACTCAATGGCCAACCTTTGATTCAACATGTCATGAATAAGCTTAAGCCGCAATCTACTAGCCTGACGATTAACGCTAATCGTAACCATGCACAGTATCGTCAGTTTGCGCCTGTCATTTCCGATACCATGGCTGATTACCCTGGGCCACTCGCTGGAATTCAGGCAGGGTTAACCCATGCACAAACCGATTGGGTCGGATTTGTCCCTTGCGATTGCCCGTTGATCAATGACGATCTAGTTGCGCGTTTTTGCCATGCTGTTCAAGACTCGCATGATATTTTAGTCGCCCATGATGGTCACTTCGCTCAACCCGTATTCACCCTTATTCACCAACGTGTGCTGCCAACACTGACTGCATTTTTAGAACGTGGCGAGAGAAAAATCACTCGTCTTTATCAAGAATGCCACACAGATTACGTTGACTTTAGCGACTCGCCAAACTGCTTTTTGAACCTCAACACGCCTCAAGATCTGGCACAATTTGGAACTTTGACATCATGAAATATCAAGCGCCTTCATGCCCTTTACTTGGTTTTGCGGCCTACTCTGGCACAGGAAAAACGACCCTGCTTGAAGCCTTATTGCCCAAGTTAAGGGCAGCAGGCCTAACATTAGGCGTACTTAAGCACGCGCACCACGATTTTGATATTGATAAACCAGGTAAAGATAGCCATCGGCTGCGTAAAGCGGGGGCAAGCCAGATGTTAGTTGCATCGCGCTATCGTCATGCCATGATGACTGAGACGCCAGAAGCCGAACCCGATTTCGAATATCTTTTGTCTCGCTTTGATTGCGATAAACTTGACGTGATTTTAGTTGAAGGGTGTAAAAACCTCACCTTTCCAAAAATTGAATTGCACCGTGCTGAAGTAGGTAAACCTTGGCTATATCCAAATGATGAAAATATCATCGCTATCGCCGCGGATGAAGTTGTGAAAAGTGCTTTACCACAGATGAACATCAATGATCTCGATGCAATAGCGGCGTTTGTCATTGAATATGTACAGCGTTGTAAATGAAATATCCTGCGCTATTTCGGTGGTGAAAGCGTGACAATTATCCCACTTAAAGGCAAAATCTAGCTCATTACATGTTGGTTAGTCATGTTTCAGCGCTGCCAACGCCCCCATTTTCAATTGGTTGATAGTAAGCGATCAGCCTTTGTTTATTTTCCCGAAATTGGGAATGACGATTTTAGAGAGATGATCATGGCTCGCACCATTTTGTACACTTACAAAAATGAAGATAAAACGCTGACTTTTTCTTACGAAAAGCATCACAACATTCAAGAAGCAGTAGCCGAAGCAGAAGGTATTGATATTACTGATTTTTTAAAAATGGAACAGCAGCTGGAAATGATTTCTGACGCAAAAGCGGTACGCAATTACCGCGATAACCACTTTAAAAAGTTAGGTTTTAGCAAGCTAACACTGCAACAAAAAGAAAACGTAGGTGTGGGTAAAAAAGGTGCTAACACCAAATAAACAGAACTTAGGTTAAAGAGTTAACTTTTGACTGATATAAAAAAGGGCCCGTTTGATTATAGGCCCTTTTTGTTTGATTTTATGATTTGATATTAAGGAAAGCCGCACCACGTACGCCGCCTGAATCACCATGTTTTGCTTTGATGATCTTCGGACATTTCGCGACAGAAAGCAGGTATTTCGGTACGCGTTTAGGCATCTCTTGGTAGATCAATTCAAAGTTTGATAAACCGCCACCGAGTGCAACAACGTGTGGGTCATTGGCTGTGAAGATGTTGGCAAAACAGATGGCAAGTAGTTCCATAAAGCGCTCAACATGCTCAACGGCTTTCGCTTCACCTGCTTCATTAGCGTGAATGATATCAATCGCTTTTTTGTGCTCGCCATAATAGTGCTCGTACAATAGCTCAAAACCGCGGCCAGAGAGATAACTGTCTAAGCATCCTTTCTTGCCACAACCACAGCCGAGCATCGGCGCGTTATCGCCAAGATGTAACCATGCATCAAGAGGCAGACGCATATGACCAAACTCCCCCGCGACGTGGTTACGACCAGAGAACACTTTCCCTTCATAGATAAGGCCGCCACCAAAACCTGTGCCGAGAATTAGGCCCATAACCGAAGGCTCATTTTTCAGCTCATCGTCCCATGCTTCAGAAAGCGCAAAGCAGTTTGCATCGTTTTCAATCTTCACGCTGCGGCCAATTTTTGTTTCTAAATCAGCACGCAATGGTTTGCCTTTTGCAGCAGGAACGTTGACGGTTAATACCGTAGCATCATCAGCATCTTCCATACCTGGTAGGCCAAGGCCTATTTTGCCTTCCACACCCAATTGCGCGTCATATTTATTCACCAACTGCGCAATGGTTTCAACTAGCAGATTGTAGTCGTTTGTTGGGGTAGGAACGCGCTCCGTTGCTACGCGTTCTAACTTCTCATTAAACGCACCAAACTCAATTTTAGTGCCACCGACATCAAAGCCGTAGTACATGCAATCTCTCCTAAAATTTGCTCATCAATGAGCTAAAAATAAAACTTTGGGCATTATCCACAGAGCTCAGCCTACAATCCGTGACCGAGTACCAATTTATCTGGTCTATAGGTTCGATTGAACAATTACTCATCACCGAATCGATCAACTTTAGAGTCACGTCTCGCTTTGCTGCTGGTCGATGAAACGTTTCAAGACTGGCCTGCTCAAATCATGCTTTAGGCGGGTTTTACTCAGCAAGTAACTTTCCCGAAACACTTCAAACCATTGGCTTAATAGCAGAGAGGCTTGATGCTCACCCACTTCAGCCAATACCAATGACGCCACTTCAGCCGTTGATAAATGCTGCTCATTATCAGATTTACGCATCATATATTGTGATACGCTTTTAGGTGCGATAGACATCACCGGAAGCGCATCCAAATAAGGTGATTTGCGAAACATTCGTCTTGCCTCGCGCCAGCTTCCATCAAGCAATATCAACAGTGGTTTGCGTTTATCGTGCGCGCTGGGAGGGCTTTGTATTACTCGAGGCTTTTCATCCACATACTCTTCGGGAAAAATGACGACTGGTTGATAAGCGGGATTATTCAACAGTGCTAGCATTTCCGCGTGAGGTTCGGTGCGGTTCCACTGATAAACGTAAGTTTCTTTAATCACATCGGCAATCAGTCGACCAGTATTACTGGGTTTAAATACTTCATTTTCAGAAACCAGCAGTAATACTGCGATATCCGTATCCATATCCGGTTGATGGCCGCATAAGCAGTATTGCGTGGCGACCTGACAATAGGCGCAACGTTCAACTTTCGCACCACGAGCTTGAAAAGGTTTGGTCGATAACGCTAAGCGATGTTGGAACAAATGGTTAAATGCGTGGATTCTCATAAATCAGGGCGGCAAGCTGGAAAGTGCTGCCGATTGTACTTACAGTACAAGCAGATTCCTAGCACAAGACCATTGAAGATGAGCCATTAAGTATGAACCTGAACCCTGAATTGATCCGTTTGAGCGTATTTTTCGCTGTATTTATGCTTTGTGCGCTGTGGGAATGGTCTTGCCCACGTAAAACACTCACCCAAAGTAAAGCCACTCGCTGGCTGAATAATTTAGGTTTGGTTGGTTTAAATAGTGTGTGCTTATCGCTATTGATGCCAGTGTTAGCCATTGAAGCGGCTTATTGGGCGCAGCAAGACTCGGTTGGCCTTTTTAATTGGGTGGATTTACCACAAGTGGCTGAAATTACACTGTCAGTTATTATTCTTGATGGCGTGATTTACGCCCAGCATGTGCTTTTTCACTTCTCTCCTTGGTTATGGCGTTTACATCGCATGCACCACGCTGACCAAGATATTGATGTGACCACTGGCTCGCGCTTTCACCCACTTGAGATGATCCTCTCTTTGTGGATCAAAATCACTTGCGTGATCATTTTGGGTGTCAGCCCATTCGCGGTATTGATATTTGAGGTTGTGCTCAATGCGAGCGCGATGTTTAACC
>NZ_CAWNTB010000023.1:0-9679 GCF_963877065.1 Vibrio sp. V01_P9A10T6 | reverse complement strand
CAAAAATAACCGGAACACCTTTGTTGGAGGCATTAAGCACCGCTTGGCTTTCTGGGATCACGCCAAGTAAAGAGATATGTAAAATCTCTTCAACATCTTCCACGCTCAACATTTCACCTTGTGTCACGCGAGTAGGGTTATAACGGGTTAATAAAAGGTGCTGTTTAACAGGCTCTAACCCTTGCTCTGAGCGCATTGATTTGGAATCCAAAATCCCTAAAATGCGGTCCGAGTCGCGCACGGAAGAGACTTCAGGGTTCGTCGTTACAATCGCTTCATCAGCAAAGTACAAAGCCATCAACGCGCCTTGCTCAATACCTGCTGGTGAGTCGCAAATGACGAAATCAAAGTCCATCGTATCGAGTTCATCCAAAACGCGCTTTACGCCCTCTTTGGTGAGCGCATCTTTATCACGGGTTTGTGAGGCAGGCAGAATAAACAGGTTTTCGGTGCGTTTATCTTTGATCATCGCTTGGTTAAGTGTCGCCTCACCGTTGATGACGTTGACAAAGTCGTACACCACGCGGCGCTCACAACCCATGATTAAGTCAAGGTTACGCAGACCGATATCAAAATCGATGACCGCTGTCTTTTTACCTTTTAAAGCCAAGCCAGAAGCAATTGCTGCGCTTGAGGTTGTTTTACCAACGCCGCCTTTTCCTGACGTTACAACAATAATGCGTGCCATTATGTTTTCCTTGTTAATTTTAAATCGTGAGCGTTTCAAAATGCAGTGAATCATCAACCATGCTGAGCATCACTTTCTTCTGCCAAAACTCACTTTCAATTTGATCGCTAAGCCAATAATTTCCAGCAATGGAGACCAGCTCTGCTTGTAAATCGTGACAAATAATTTTTGCTTCCGTTTGGCCGCTGGCACCGGCAATGGCCCTTCCGCGCAGTGAACCATGAATGTGAATTGAACCATCGGCGATCACTTCGGCCCCTGCGCTGACGTGATTGAGGATCACTAAATCGCTATCTTTGGCATACACTTGCTGGCCAGAGCGAATGGGCGTGCGAATCACCTTGGTTGGCGCGATTTGAGCGGGAGCTTGAGAAGGCGACTTGCTTGCTGCCATCACGGCAAAGCCAGCTTCTGAGGCTAAGTTTTGGCTGCGTTTATCACGGCAACCTGTCACACCGACCGGGATCATTCCCGCTTCAGTGATGCCTTGTTTAAGTATCGCAAAATCAATATCGCCAATCACTTTAGCAATATTGATCACCACAGGTGCAGAGGCAAAAAAAGCAGGAGCTTGGGCGACTTTTTCCTTGAGAAACTCAACGGTATTGGCAACTTCACTGTCGCAAAGGTGTAACACTGACAAAGTAAAACTGCTACCTTTTAGGTCAGGAGTATTCGACATCTTATATTGACCTCAATAACTAATGGCTTCACTAGAAAGGGCGTTGCCTGAAACTAGGGTTGTCATGTTATATTCCCTGACTTAGCTCAGCAAGTTATCTTGCGGTCAAATGTTTGTTTTAATCTCAAATTTGGTAAAAGTTTAACGTTTCTAACTTAATTGGCTCGAAAAGCCAGTTTATTACAATAAAAGGTTTGTCATGCTTTGCTCTATCTACAAAAGCTCTAAAAAAGAAGGTACCTATCTCTATATCCCCAAAAAGGATGACTTTTCACAGGTTCCTGACACATTAATGGCGATGTTCGGTAAACCTACTTTAGTCATGGTAGTGAAACTGGAAGGGCGTACACTTGCCCAAGTGAACATTGAAAAAGTAAAAGAGTCTCTAGAAAATGAGGGCTTTTTCCTACAGTTACCGCCACCGCCACAAAATTTATTAGAACAATATAAGCAGCAAAAGGCTCAGCAAAAAGATAGCTAAGTTTTCAGCTCAAGGAGGACGATTTGAGAAAGTTATTGTCAGTCGTATTGGGATTAAGCCTCTCCACGCCATTGATGGCGAATGAGGTTAGTTTTGAACACTATGTCGAAGGCTTGAAGCAGCAAGCACGAAATGAAGGCATTTCAGAGCAAATTTTAATCGATGCGTTTAAAAATGTGGAGTACAAGCCACGTGCTGTGACGGCCGATCGCAATCAACCAGAAAAGAAACTGACGCTGGATGAATATATCCCACGCGCGGTTCCAGAATGGAAAGTGAACCAAGCAAAGGCGCTGTATGAAAAGCACTATGCAGAGCTTAGCCGCATTGGCGAACAATATGGCGTACAGCCGCGCTTTATCGTGGCTTTGTGGGGCGTAGAAAGTAATTTTGGTGCGTTGACCGGTGGTTTTAGTGTTATTGATGCGCTGACGACTATGGCTTATGACGGTCGTCGAGAAGAATTTTTCCGCAAGGAGACGATGGCCGCGTTGCAAATTCTACAGCAAGGTCATATCCAAGCTGATGAGATGAAAGGGTCTTGGGCTGGCGCGATGGGACAATGCCAGTTTATGCCGAGTTCGTTTTTGGCGTTCGCTTCCGATGGTAACGGCGATGGCAAAAAAGACATTTGGCGCTCAAAGGAAGATGTATTCGCGTCGACGGCCAATTATCTCAGCCAATCGGGATGGGATGATAAATACACTTGGGGCCGTCAAGTTAAAGTTCCGCATGGGTTTGACCGCACTCTAGAAGGGCGACAGCCCGAAAAAGGGAAATCACTGAGAGAGTGGAACAAGCTCGGTATTACTCGTTACGAAGGTAAACCACTGCCTAATTTAGACAACGTTCAAGCTTGGCTTATCATGCCAGATGATGAAAATGGCCGCGTTTACTTGGTATACAACAACTATAATGTGTTGATGAAGTGGAACCGTTCATATTATTTCGCCCTCGCGGTGAGCCATTTGGCGGATAGAATTACCTATTGATTTGAACCTTAATTGAACGCAAAGGGCTCATCATGAGCCCTTTGCTATTTCTGGAGAGCGTGTGCTAGTTGAACGTGCAGGGCAAATGGTGATATTTGCTGCGTTAATCAAACATCGAGGCTTTACCGCTGCGGCCAAAAGCTTAGGCGTATCAGTATCGCATGTTAGTAAGCAGTTGGCCTTACTGGAAGCCTCGCTCGGGGTGAAGCTCGTTCAGCGAACCACTCGCAGCTTCACCAAAACCGAGGCTGGAGAGGCTTTTTATCGCCATTGTATTGCGGTCGTTGGGTTGATGGATGCTGCGCAGTCTGAAATGGAAAGCCAGCGTGATGAGGTGTCTGGGCTGATTAAGCTTGGTCTTTCACAGTCGTTTGGTTCTTTGCACATTTTGCCAGCACTGGAGGCGCTTCGTCAGCGTTATCCAAAACTGCAAGTGGAAGTGCATTTGTTCGATTATCGAGTCGATATGCTCGAAGAAGGGCTTGATTTGTGGGTGACCAACAACGAACATTTGCCGGAAGGGTACGTGGCGCAACGTCTCGCCGATTGCCAATTTGTGCTGGCGGCATCACCGGAATACTTATTAAACCATTCACCCCCTCAGACACCCGGTGATCTGTTAGGTCACAACTGTCTTATCTACCGTAGTTGGGAGCGAGATTACACCAGTTGGTCGTTTGCTAATCCAGAGCAAAAGATCAACATCAATGTGTCGGGTAACTATTCGGTGGATTTAGCCGAAGCCGTCCGTGACGCCGCCGTGGCAGGGTGGGGTGTTGCTTACTTGGCGACTTATTTAATTCGAGATGAATTTCGAACTGGTAAACTGATCCAGTTGTTGCCAGATTGGCACGCAAATCAAAGCATGCCTTTTTATGCGGTTTACCCGAGCCGACAACATATGCCGAAGAAAACCTCAGCCGTGATTGAATTTATCAAGGCTTTAATCGGTACACCTTGCTACTGGGATACTCAGTTAGAGCCTTACATCCGTTTGACAAAAGTGTAATGAGTACGAATTATTATTTCCAAACTCAGAAACATCTTTTCTATATGGAAAAGATAAGCCTAGGCAATCGTTTAGCTTGTTACAAATCAACAGCTTGAAACAAGAGGCTTAAGGCTGCTATTTTTAAGCACACCTCTGTAACATTTGCGACTTGCGCATTCGTTTTCGCACGATAGAATGCGCGCCTTTCCTATCCCCGTTATCTGGATTGACAGCAAATGAACTCATTACTTGGCGTCGTCGCCATCTTATTTACGGCTTGGCTACTTTCTACCAATAGAAAAAACATCCAACTTAGAACCGTGTCGCTCGCTTTTTTATTGCAAGTAGGCTTTGCACTATTGGTTCTGTATGTCCCTATGGGGAAAGAAGTGCTCAACAGTGTCACGGGTGCGGTGTCGAATTTGATCAATTATGGGCAAGAGGGAATTGGCTTTCTCTTTGGCGGTTTAGCCAATGGTAGCGTTGGTTTTGTGTTTGCGATTAATGTGCTTGGCATCATCATTTTCTTCTCCGCTTTGATCTCCGGTTTGTACCACATTGGTTTGATGCCTAAAGTGATTAATTTGATTGGCGGTGGTTTACAAAAATTATTGGGTACGGGGCGTGCAGAGTCACTGTCAGCCACGGCGAACATTTTTGTCGGCATGATTGAAGCGCCGTTAGTCGTTAAGCCCTATTTAAAGCACATGAGTGATTCGCAATTTTTTGCGGTGATGACGTGTGGCTTAGCCTCGGTTGCGGGTGGTACGTTAGTGGGCTATGCCTCACTGGGCGTTAACCTTAACTATCTTATTGCGGCGGCATTTATGTCAGCTCCAGCCGGTTTGTTGATGGCGAAAATTTTGGTGCCGGAAACCGAAGCGCAAAGTCAGCAGGTGGCCAACGAAGAGGTTGAGATACCAAAAGCAACCAATGTGGTTGAAGCCGTGGCTGATGGGGCAATGTCTGGGCTTCGTATCGCGGTTGCGGTTGGGGCGACGTTACTGGCCTTTATCAGTGTGATTGCGCTACTCAACGGCCTATTGGGCTGGGTGGGCGGTCTGTTTGGCTTAACCCTTAGTTTTGAATTGATTTTAGGCTACCTATTTGCTCCAGTTGCGTGGCTGGTGGGCATTCCATGGAGCGAAGCGATGACGGCAGGCTCACTGATTGGTAATAAAATTGTCGTGAACGAGTTTGTCGCTTTTATCCAATTGATGGACGTAAAAGATTCGCTCAGTGAACATTCTCAAGCGATTGTAACTTTTGCTCTGTGCGGCTTTGCCAATATTTCGACCATGGCAGTATTGATCGGTGGTTTGGGCAGTTTGGTGCCAGAGCGTCGCAGCTTCATCTCTCAATATGGTTTTCGAGCGATCAGCACTGGCGTGCTGGCTAACTTGATGAGTGCTGCACTTGCTGGGGTTATTTTGTCGCTATAAACGTAGCGTTTCTATTGGTTACGAGAACCCACCATACATTTTGTATCTTCGATGCCGGCTAATAGAGCCGGCATTTTTATCCATCCACCTCACCAAAATAATATTGACCATATCAATTTCTCAACGACGTGTGATTAGGTGAGTTCGTGAAGTCCGCCGAAAAAGATTTGCAAGCGGTGTTGATGTTGAAATCATGCCGTGATTTTGAGCTGAGATAATTAAAATTATCAGTTATTTAGAGTGCAATTCTCGTCCTCTAGCTTATTAGTTATATACCCTGCCTACTTGATGTTGCCTTGTCTTTATCTCGCGTATTGCAGGCCACCACGTCAAGTTACTTGGGAACGGGTTAATTATTCATAAGCAAAGGAGAGAACAATGAGTTCTTATCTACTCAGAGCCGCCATTATTACAACGTTAGGGATAAGCTACCAAGCTCAAGCCTATAACTGTGATGGCTTGGGCTCTTGGGATACGTCCGCCATTTATACGTCCGGCGATAAAGTGACGGAATCTAACGCAGCCTATCAAGCTAACTATTGGACGCAGGGAAATGATCCTGCAAGCAATAACGGCCCTTGGGCATTTTGGCTATCACTCGGGCAGTGTGACAGCGGTGGTGGCAATGTTCCACCCACGCTAAATCTCGTTTCTCCTGCCAATAATGCACAAATCCCACAAGGCAGCTTAATCACGCTGCAAGCCACCGCGTCTGATAGCGATGGTAGCGTGGCACAGGTTGAATTTTTGATTGATGGCGTGTCGATCGCCGTCATCACACAAGCGCCTTTCCAAACCGATTGGACTGCCGCTTTAGGCGCAACCCAAGTGACTGCAATTGCCACTGATAATCAGGGTGCGACTACGTCAACCGCGTCAACCATTTCGGTTACGCCTGTTGGTGGTTTAGTTCCTCCTTCCATCTACTTAACCAGCCCAACAGGTGCTGAGCAGCTAGCGGCTGGTAACTCATTGACGCTAAGCGCTAATGCCACCGATTCGGATGGAACCGTCACGCAAGTTGATTTTTATGTGGATGGACAACTCGTCGCTTCAGATACTTCAGAACCTTATGCCCACGATTGGACTGCTGTCTCAGGCTCTCACACCTTTAAAGCCAAAGCGACGGATAATGATAACCAAACGACTCATAGCCAAGAGGTCGCCTTGGTTGTATCTGGAGGCTCAAGTGGTGGTTGTGCAGGTTTAGCAACCTATGTGGCGGGTAGCAGTTACGCTGCGGGCGAACTGGTGCAAAACAATAATCAAAAGTTCCGTTGTGATATCGCAGGTTGGTGCTCTTCCAGCTCAGCGTGGGCCTATGAGCCGGGCAAAGGAAGTTATTGGCAAGAAGCGTGGACAGGAATGGGCGCGTGCGCCACGCCACCTACCGTTTCATTGACGAGCCCTGCTGACAATGAAGTGATTCTGGCTGGTTCTACCATCCTGCTCAGCGCACAAGCTAATGATGCCGATGGCAGTGTAGTACAAGTGGAATTTCTTGTTGATGGCACGAGCCTTGGCGTAGTAAACCAAGCGCCTTATTCGGTTGAGTGGGTTGCGAGCAAGGTCGGAAGTACCACACTCAAAGCCATCGCAACCGATAATGACAATAATAGCGCTGAAAGTCAGATTAACGTTTCAGTAAGCGATCAAGCGTTAGTGGTGTCGTTAACATCGCCAACGCCAGGGCAAACCGTCGGTTTAGGTAAACCAGTCAATATTGCTGCCAATGCGACGTCACTCACTGGTGCTGTTTCTAAAGTCGATTTCTTAGTGAATGGAGCGGTGGTCGCAACTGATACCAGTGCGCCTTATGCCTACACTTGGACACCTACGGCTATCGGCGAATACACAGTGGCTGCGCAAGCTTATGATGCAGGCAGTAGTGTATTGTCAGACGCGGCTGCCGTGAAGGTGGTTGAACAGACACAGAAAAAGCACAAATTGATCGGTTACTGGCATAATTTTGTCAATGCTGCTGGCTGCCCAATGCGTCTCGCTGATATGTCTGATGCGTGGGATGTGATCGATATTGCATTTGCCGACAATGACCGCAACAGTAATGGAACCGTGCATTTCAATCTTTTCGCAGGCGATGCGCATAGTAGCTGTCCCGCCTTAGATGCTACCCAGTTCAAGCAAGATATGGCGACCTTGCAAGCCAAAGGCAAAGTTTTTGTTTTGTCACTTGGTGGCGCGGAAGGCAACATTACGCTCAATACTGACAGTGATGAAGCGCACTTTGTTGATAGTTTGACGGCGTTGATCAAAGAGTGGGGTTTTGATGGCTTGGATGTTGATTTAGAAAGTGGTTCTAACTTAATGCATGGCTCGCAAATTCAAGCGCGCTTGGGCCGGGCATTAAAGCAAATTGAAGCCAACATCGGCGGTGATATGTACCTGACCATGGCACCAGAACACCCTTATGTTCAAGGAGGAATGGTGGCTTATAGCGGCATTTGGGGTGCGTATATTCCTATCATCAATGAGGTTCGTGACACGCTCGATCTACTTCATGTCCAGCTCTATAACAACGGTGGGTTACCAAACCCTTATCTACCGGGTGCAGCACCTGAAGGTTCGGTGGATATGATGGTCGCTCAATCAAAAATGCTGTTAGAAGGGTTTGATTTGGCCGATGGTTCACGCTTTGAACCACTGCGTGACGATCAAGTTGCAATCGGTTTGCCTTCTGGCCCGAGCTCTGCCAACTCTGGGCAAGCGCCCACACAAAACATTCTTGATGCGTTGGACTGCTTAACCAAGGGAACCTCTTGCGCGACGGTGAAACCGAGTTTCAACTACCCTAACTACGGTGGTGTGATGACATGGTCTATTAACTGGGACGAACACGACGGCTACAATTTCTCTACGCCAATAGGCAACAAACTGACGCAAATGAATAATGCCCAATAAAGGCTAAGTTGGTTTATAACGCAAGAACCCCAGCGCAGTGCTGGGGTTCTTTTTGGCTCGCTCATCATAGCTATCAATAACCACTAGCAATAATCAATAACAAGATCAGTTATTGGGGTGAAATTGCTCGCATGCCAACAGGGTGTTTTCAATCAAACTGGCAACCGTCATTGGCCCGACACCACCCGGAACAGGGGTGATCAAGCTTGCTTTGGTGCGCGCTACATCGTACTCGACATCGCCAATCAGTTTGCCTGACTCCAAGCGGTTGATGCCCACATCAATCACCACGGCACCTTCTTTAATCCATGCACCGGGAATAAAATTGGGTTTACCAACGGCCACCACCAACAAATCAGCTTGGCGAACATGGTGCTCTAAATCTTTAGTGAAGCGGTGGCATGTGGTTGTGGTGCAACCAGCCAGTAGCAGCTCTAACGTCATTGGTCGGCCGACAATATTGGATGCGCCCACAATCACCGCATGCTTACCACGCAGTTGAACGTTATAGCGCTCAAGCAAAGTGATGATCCCTTTGGGCGTGCAAGAGCGCAGTTTAGGAATGCGTTGGGCTAAACGGCCCACATTGTAAGGGTGAAAACCATCGACATCTTTTTCAGGAACAATGCGTTCAAGCACATGGGTTGTGTCAATCCCAGCAGGTAAGGGCAGTTGCACTAAAATGCCGTCAATTTCAGGGTCGGCATTGAGCTTATCGATTAACGCCAGTAGTTCCTCTTCACCTGCAGTGGCCGGAAGATCATAGGATTTAGAAACAAAACCTACTTCTTCACAAGCACGACGTTTGCTGCCGACATACACTTGTGACGCAGGATCTTCTCCCACCAGCACCACCGCTAACCCCGGAGCGCGAAGGCCCATTTGAGTGCGAGCTTTTACCCGCGCCGCTACTTCAGAGCGAACCGTCTGGGAGATGAGTGTCCCATCAATATTTTGAGCAGTCATGGCTTTCCTTACACATTGGTCGCAAATATTTTTGGGCGCATTGTCGCAGATATTTAAAGTAACATCTATAAGCAAACGTTTGCTTTGTTCTGTTTTTCGTCACATGGTTAGCGAATGGCAGTTTTTTAGGCATTTGAAACAGAATGTTAGAGAAAGCGATTGATTTACGGAGTTCAACTCGTATAATCCTGTCCCTGTAGCGCGCCCTTAGCTCAGCTGGATAGAGCACGTCCCTTCTAAGGATGTGGTCGTAGGTTCGAATCCTACAGGGCGCGCCATTTATTCAAGAAAGCCCCGATAACTCAAAAAGTTGTCGGGGCTTTTGTTTTTCATGTTCATCCGTTCGGTTTTTTACTCCGATGGTACTTTTGTGCAGAGTGTTGATAATTTCATCGCTTTCATCTTATTACATCTTGCTCCTACTGGCCTCGCAAAACGCACCTTCTTAGCTATCCCACGAATATTTTGTGCCACACTCTATGTGAAATTTAATTCATATGGAGGGTGCGTAATGAATC
>NZ_CAWNTB010000022.1:0-44902 GCF_963877065.1 Vibrio sp. V01_P9A10T6 | reverse complement strand
GGCCAGTACCGATCGCTGTTGCACCAAGGTTGATCTCAAGCAGCAGTTTAGAGGTGTACTCTAGGTTGCGGATCTCTTCATTAATGGTGACCGCCCAAGCGCGGAACTCTTGACCTACGGTCATCGGTACGGCGTCTTGCAATTGAGTACGACCCATTTTCAAAATGCCAGAGAACTCTTGGCTTTTTAGCTCAAACGCACCTTTTAGATAGGCAATAGAATCAATCAGTTTCAGGATGCTGTTGTATACCGCAATGCGGAAACCAGTAGGGTAAGCACAGTTGGTTGATTGGCTTTTATTAACGTGGTCATTGGGGTTGATGAACTCGTACTGACCCTTTTCTTTACCCATTAATTCAAGAGCAAGGTTTGCGATCACTTCGTTGGTGTTCATATTGACAGAAGTGCCGGCACCGCCTTGGTATACGTCTGACGGAAATTGATCCATGCACTTACCTGTTTCTAGGATCAAGTCACACGCTTGGAGGATATAATTAGCCACTTGGCTTGGAATGACGCCGAGCTCTTTGTTGGCTAGCGTGGCGGCTTTTTTGGTCATCACCATACCGCGTACAAATTCAGGCACATCAGAAATGGTTGATTTTGAAATATTAAAGTTTTCGATAGCGCGCAGCGTATGAATGCCGTAATACGCGTCAGCAGGAACGTGACGTTGACCTAATAGATCTTCTTCGATACGAGTGGCCGAGTTAGCGGTAGCAGCTGTCGTTTCTGATAGGGTAGCCATAACAGGATCCTTAGAGAATTATTCTGATAATTAGTGAAATTATTAGCCATTTCTGCAGTTTAAGAATCCATTCGTCAGAATTTTAGGCTGGAAAATCCGTCCTGACTTCTGTGGCACATCATACTCAACCTAGATTTAAAAAATAGTAAGTGGATCACCTTTTAGGTCAATATTTTATGAAAATTTGATACGCACTCACATGCGTTATTTTTAGGTTTTAAAAACAGTTATCGCGTTGATAAATCGTTAAATAGTTATGATGTAATGACTGAAATTGAGTCCACAGTATGAGAATTGTATTTACTTTGTTAACGGAAATGAGGTGCGGTCGGTATCACTTTAAGGTTTTTGTTGAGTATATTGTTTATAAGTAAAAGGGAGTATTCGTGCAAGGATGTACTATATGGCACAGCAAAAAACGCTTTCTTTAGCGCAGTTTCAAAACTATTTTTTCCAAGCACTTGATGTGATCCCCTTGCCGATATTGGTTTCACAAGGTGGCACTTTTACATCATCTAACGAAAATGACAATCGACAGCATCTCTATTTTAATCAGGCTTTTGTAAAAGAATTGGGTTATACCGTGCGGGATATTCCTGATCTTTTGGCTTGGTTTACGACTGCTTATCCAGAGCCAGAGTATCGACAAGAAGTGGTTCAGCAGTGGAGGAAAGAAATCGATTCCTCACTGGTGTCGGGTAAATCGGTGGTCGAAATGCCAGCCCTAATTCAGTGTGGTGATGGTTCGCGGCGTTGGTTCACCGTTAGTGCTCAAATGAAAGCCGACTGCAAACCTGATTGGCATATCGTCACTTTTCAAAATATTCATCAATTAAAGGTGTCACTAGAAGAAGTGCTTCATCTATCCAATTCTGATCCTCTAACTCATTTAACTAACCGGCGAGGTTTAGAGTCTTGGATAGAGGATAGAGAGTTTGGTTGTGAGGTGGGTGTTATCATGCTCGACCTTGATCATTTTAAAGCAATCAATGATAAATTTGGTCATATGGCGGGCGATCAATTGCTATGTACCGTGGCCACTATTCTTTGGCAATCCACCGGTATTGATGCCTCTTGTGTTCGCTGGGGTGGGGAGGAGTTTTTAGTTGCCTTGTCCGATGTGGCCTCAAAAGAGGTTGTTGCAATAGCTGAGAAAATTCGTTACCACATTGCTTCATTTGGGTTCTATTGGCAAGGAGAGCCCGTACCTGTGACTGTTAGTGTAGGTTGTTCGGTAGGTGTACTAGTTGATGGCCTTGATAGTTTGATTAAAAAAGCCGATGTTGCACTGTATCAAGCCAAGCTGTGTGGCCGTAATCAAGTCGTCTGCTTTGATTGAGCGTTGAGTGTTGTAGTCGCCTGTGGTTGACGGTAAGGTGAGAGCAATAAACAAAGGAGGGCGTGTGTTTCCAATCTTACTTCTGGCTTTTATTTTTGTGCCAATCATTGAAATTGGCCTCTTTATCCAAGTAGGCAGCTTGCTAGGTATGTGGCCAACTATCGCCTTGGTGCTGATTACGGCATTTGTTGGTGCATCATTGGTTCGTAGTCAAGGGATACAAACTTTACTTAGCGTTCAACACCGTTTGCACCAAGGTGAGCTACCTGCGCAGCAAATTATTGAGGGCGTGATGCTGGCGGTGGCGGGTGTGCTGCTTTTAGTACCGGGTTTTTTGACCGATGCACTTGGTATGGTGGTGCTATTGCCTGCGCCTCGGGCTTTGCTTGCCAACTATTTGATGAATAAAGTGGTGGTGAATGGTGTATCAGGCCGTTTTCAGGCGCAGTTTGATGATAGCCGTCATAACAAAGCCCCATTTGATCGTGACTTTGAACCATCTGAAACGGGAAAAACCTTCGAAGGTGAATTTGAACGTAAAGATGATGAGCATAATAGGCTGAAATAATAGACTTTTTATGGTGTTTCTTACTCTATTGTTTTGAGTTGTAAAAATTAAATGCCGAAATAGATTGCTTAGTGCAACGTTAGCGAATATAGTTACCTCGCTCTGTTGTTCAGGGGTTATTAATGAAACAAAAAATAAAAGTAAAAGTAAATTCTCAGAATCCCATCGTAAAAGTTGATGTCCTCAGTGTTTCCCTTACCTTATTAGTAACATTAAATAATTCAATCTATCAGTGCATTGCGCATAAGCGCGATAACTTTATGAATTTAAATAAAAGGGACACATTATGTCTAACAAAACAACTGGTTCTGTAAAATGGTTTAACGAAACTAAAGGTTTCGGCTTTCTTACTCAAGATAACGGCGGCGCTGACGTGTTCGTACACTTCAATGCAATCGCTTCTGACGGTTTCAAAACTCTAATTGAAGGCCAAAAAGTGTCTTTCAACGTAGAAAACGGTCAAAAAGGCCTACAAGCAGCTCAAGTAACTGTTCTGTAATCTAGCCTAATATCTAGAATTAATAAAAAGGTCGCCTAGGCGGCCTTTTTGCTATTTGGTGATTTATCTTCTTACCGTTTTAGAGCACTAGCGCTGTTATTGCGCACCTTCAAAGCCCATTTGACGCCACGCTTCAAACGCAATAATAGCGACCGCATTAGAGAGATTTAAACTGCGAGCTTCTGCCATCATAGGAATACGAATACGTTGTGTCATCGGTAGGCTTTCGATGACTTGCGCTGGTAATCCACGAGTTTCTGGGCCAAACATCAACACATCTCCTTTTTGAAACTGCGCATCGACGTGGTGCCCCGTGGTTTTAGTGGTACAAGCAAAAATCCGGTACGTTTCGCGCTCTGCATTGAGGTAGTCCATAAAGGCATCCAAGTTGGCATGACGCGTTACGCGCGCTAAATCGTGGTAATCAAGCCCTGCACGGCGCACTTTCTTCTCTTCTAGATCAAAACCCAGCGGTTCAATAAGATGCAAATTAGCGCCGCAATTGGCACACAAGCGAATAATATTTCCGGTATTAGGGGCGATTTCAGGTTCGTAAAGTGCGATATCAAACATGGTATAGCTGCTCTTAAGGAGTGTGGGCCGGAAGTATAAGGTGACGAGCCTATTGAGTACAAGTCACCCGTTATTTGGCAATATAGGCATAAGTGGAATTTAACTATCCAATGGGAGCGTGAATTGTACTTTTAACCCACCTAATTGGCTGCGACTTGCGTGAATAGTACCGCTGTGTTGACGAATGGCACTTTCGGTGATGGCTAAACCTAACCCTGTACCACCACTGTGCCTATCACGCGCGGTCGAAACACGATAAAAGGGGCGGAAAATATCGTCTAACTCGTTTTCGGGAACGCCTTCACCATTGTCTTCCACGCAAACCGATAGTCTGCCTTTTTCGACCGAAAAGGTAATATTGATTTCATCTTTGCCATAGTAAATGGCGTTACGCACAATGTTTTCCAATGCGCTCATCAGCAGTTTTGGTGTACCGGAAATCGTGTGCGGTGGAATCGCATTATAGGTGAGTCTTTTTTCCATCTGCTCCGCCTCAAATTGGGCATCACTCAATAATTCCTCCCATAAACTGGATAGCGGTTGAGTTTCTCTGCTGAGATGGCTATTGGTTTGCATACGCGAAAGCGTCAGCAGTTCACCGATCATCTGCTCTAAACGCTGTGCTTCGGTGTCGATTCGCTCCAATTCTGAGCTGCTACCTTGTTTACGAGTGGCAAGTGCATTGGCCATTCTCAGTCGAGTTAAAGGGGAGCGCAGTTCGTGTGAAATATCCGACAGCAATCGCTGCTGGCCGGAAATCATTTGATTGACGGCTTCTACCATTTGGTTAAAGCTTTTTCCTGCTTGGCGAAATTCACTGGTGCCTTTTTCTAAGCTTGGGTCGACCACAAATTCGCCGCGAGCGACCCGTTTGGCGGCTTGCTCGAGGCGGCTGGCGGGTTGGCTCAATGCCCATGCGAGCCATAGGAGTAGCGGTGTACTGACGAGCATCACGGCAAGCAGTAGACCGAACGGACGGTCAAATAGTTGCAATAAGAACGGGGGGGGCTCATTCCAGCGAATACCGACAAACATGAGTAGATCTTGCTTAGCAAGGGTAATTGGCAATGGACCTGAAATCATATAACGGCCATAGAGCTTCTGTTGTGGCTTATCAATGGATTCAATGCTGGTCACGAAATTTTGGAGTGCTTTAAATTTAAAGTCGGCTTGAGTTTTGGTGGTGAGGATCGTGCCATCTGGCGTTGTGATAAAAAATTGTGGCGTGCCGTTCTTCTCGCGCATGTGCCCTTCACCACGCTTGTTGCTGCTATTTTCTAAACGAAAGAGGATACGTGTGAGTTCATGCTCATCTTTAAACATACTCTCTATTTTCTGTTTTAAGTGTGTAAGACGTTGGTATTCATCGCTAGGTATATCACGGGTTTTGCGAGGATCAAGGTGCGGCAGTGCTAATACTGCGATCAGCACCAGCAGCATCGTAAACCAAAAAATGGCAAAAATTCTGCCATAAAGGCTGTTGATTTTAGGTAGGCGCATTAATCCTCCAGAATCATGAGGTAGCCACGACCACGCAGCGTTTTAATCCGTGATTTACCATCGACACGCTCAGGTAATTTCTTGCGTAAATTCGAGACGTGCATATCAATCGCGCGGTCAAAGGCCGCCAACCGTTTTCCTAGGACATCAAGGCTGAGCGCTTCTTTAGTTAAGGTTTCGCCTGGGTTTTGCACAAAATGAGTCAGCAAGGCAAATTCCGTGGTGGTGAGGTCTAACAATTGCCCTTGGCAATAGGCTTCCTGCTTGCTGGGGTATACTTGAATATCTTGGCACTCAATGACTTCATTATGTTTGGTGCCATTGCTGGTTTGGGTTCGGCGCAAAATCGCGCGAATGCGTGCCAGCAGCTCTCGGTCACTGAAAGGCTTCGGTAAATAGTCATCCGCGCCGAGTTCTAAACCGATGACGCGATCGATCTCCTCTCCTTTGGCGGTGAGCATTAATACCGGGGTATGCCAGTTTTCACGTAACTTTTTCAGCGTTTCCATCCCATTAAGCTTAGGCATCATTACATCGAGTAAGACAAGATCAATGCGATCATGAATGGCCGCGAGCCCGCTCTCACCATCATTCGCTTCAGAGACATCGAAGCCTTCATAGCTCAAGACTTCTTTTAGTAAGCTGGTGAGCTCAGTATCATCATCAATCAGAAGAATATGCGCCATGTGTCGCCTCGTCGTTGGGGAATTTATGGGTACAGTTTACTGCGAAATAGGCAAGATATTCAGTGAGCAATAAGCTCTTTACGATTCTTTACGCTCACTATACGTTGCTTTACCGTACAGGCCCTATTCTACACTCAAGCGCTGTGAATACAGCTTGTTAGAATCCACTTAGTGAAGGAATAGATGATGAAAATGGCAAAAAAATTAGTACTTGCGGCGGTGATACTTCCTCTGACTCTTAGCACAGCAAGCGTCTTTGCATTTGGTGGTAAAGAGCAGCATAAAGGCCCAAATGATAAGTGTGGCGGTTTTGATCGCGGCATGATGCAGCAGCTTGATTTGACGTCTGATCAACAAGCAAAGCTGAAAGGAATGCGTGAGGCGAATCGCGAAGCGATGAAGGGTGAGCACAAAGGTCAACGCCAAGCGAAAATGAAAGCGCACCATGACAAAGTACAGGCTCTCGTGCTCGCTGAGAACTTTGATGCGGCAGCGGCAAATGAACTAGCCAAAGAGATGGTCGATCAACAGGTTGCTCACCGTGTCAAGATGCTAGAAAAACGTCATGACATGATGAGTGTGCTAACTCCGGAACAAAAAGCAAAACTGCAAACGCTACAACAAGATCGCATGCAGAAGTGCATGGAAAATGGTCCTAAGCACATGAAAAAAAATAGCTAGTCATTGATAACCGCTAATAATTGATACTAGGCCTCGGGTGAGGCCTGTTCATTTTTGTGTCATATTCATTCTTAATTTGAGAAGGTATACTACCTGCTCATTCTCAAGCTGATTTTAGTGATATGAAACAAGAATACGCACGCCTTGTTACGCTTGCTGCCTGGACAGCAACCCTTGTAGCCTCATTGTTGCTGATAGTAAAAGTGATCGCTTGGTGGGTTACTGGCTCGGTCAGCCTACTCGCATCCTTGATTGATTCCTTACTTGATATTGCCGCTTCCGTGGTCAATTTAATTGTGGTGCGTTACGCACTGCAGCCCGCAGATAAAGAGCACGCCTTTGGTCATGGTAAGGCGGAATCGCTTGCGGCTCTTGCCCAAGCGATGTTCATTTCAGGCTCGGCCTGTTTTCTTATCCTCAATGGGGTTGACCGTTTTTTCCGCCCACACGAATTAACTTCTCCTGAATATGGCGTTTATGTCAGCCTGTTTGCAATGCTAGTGACTTTTGGCTTAGTGTTGTTCCAAAAGCATGTCGTGAAAAAAACGGGCAGCCAAGCCATTGCCGCGGATTCATTGCATTACCAAACCGATCTGTTCATGAATGCAGCGATTATGATCGCGCTCATATTGAGCTGGTTTGGCTTTAAACAGGCCGATGCCATCTTTGCGATCGGCATTGGCGTTTATATTCTTTACAGTGCTTTTCGTATGGTACAAGAGGCCATTCAGACCTTATTGGATCGTAAGTTACCTGACGAAGAATTGAAGCAAATCCGCACAGAATGTCTTTCTGTGGCTGGTGTGTTGGGTGTGCATCAATTAAGAACTCGCATGTCTGGACCTGTAAGATTCATTCAGTTACATCTGGAACTAGATGACAATATCCGCTTGATTGAGGCGCATCGCATTTCCGATGAGGTGGAAGATAAGCTACTCGAGGCTTTCCCGGGAGCTGATGTATTAATCCACCAAGATCCTTATTCTGTGGTGTTTGGACCAGAAAAAAAGCAAAAATCACAAGGGTGGTAGCGACAAAAACGCTCTTATTAACTATCTTTTTAAGAACAATAAATAAGCATGATTCTGATATGAATCAACAAAGCATTAACTCAAAACTGTAATACTCTTACATAAGTAGCAAACTTACATAATTTCGTGCAAATAACAGTAGTATTCCTCTTTAGGAAAGGTAACATTATGCACAGATTAGAAAGATTTTGCTGTCGGTTTTATCGCTAACGGACAGCGTAAAAAATTAGTATTAAGTTCCCAAAAAATCGAGGGTGAGCATGATTAAGAAGATCGGTGTTTTGACTAGTGGCGGTGACGCACCTGGCATGAACGCAGCAATCCGTGGTGTTGTTCGTACGGCACTCGGTGCTGATTTGGAAGTATTTGGTATTTACGATGGCTACCTTGGTCTTTATGAAGATCGCATTAAAAAATTGGATCGTTCAAGCGTTTCTGACGTTATCAATAAAGGTGGTACTTTCCTAGGTTCTGCGCGTTTCCCTGAATTTCGTGAAGTTGCAGTACGTGAAAAAGCGATCGAAAACCTAAGAAAGCATGGTATTGATGCTTTAGTCGTGATCGGCGGTGATGGCTCTTATATGGGTGCGAAAAAGCTAACCGAAATGGGTTTTCCATGCGTTGGTTTACCAGGCACGATTGATAACGACATTGCAGGTACCGATTACACTATTGGTTACTTAACAGCATTGAATACGGTTATCGACGCAATTGACCGTTTACGTGATACTTCCTCTTCTCATCAACGTATTTCTATTGTTGAAATCATGGGTCGTCATTGCGGTGATTTGACTCTGATGTCGGCGATTGCAGGCGGTTGTGAATATATCATCACCCCTGAAACTGGCTTGAATATGGACCAACTGATCGCGAACGTTCAAGACGGCATTAAGAAAGGTAAGAAACACGCCATTATTGCACTGACTGAGTTGATGATGGATGCTAACCAACTGGCGAAAGAAATTGAAAAAGCAACGGGACGTGAAACTCGCGCTACCGTGCTGGGTCATATTCAACGCGGTGGTCGCCCGACGGCGTTTGACCGTGTTCTTGCGTCACGCATGGGTAATTTTGCGGTACATTTACTGCTTGATGGCCACGGTGGTCGTTGTGTTGGTATTCAGAAAGAGCAGTTGGTTCACCACGATATTATCGACGCAATTGAAAATATGAAGCGTCCAGTTCGCACTGATTTGTATAAAGTGGCTGAAGAGTTATTCTAATCACTTCTTCCATCTCGGTATAAAGTGATTAAGTAAAAAAGACCGCATTGCGGTCTTTTTTGTCTCTCTATGCTTTGTCGTTAAAATAAAACAGAGCAAAGCACTGGCGGATTACAAAATGATCGCGCGCACTTCTGGGTCTTTGCGCTCTAAGTAGTGAATTGATTTAATACGGCGAATGGTACGACAGCGGCCACGAATTAATAGCGTTTCTGTGGTGGCGATGTTGCCTTTGCGGGTAATACCTTCCAGCAGATCCCCTTTGGTGATACCAGTAGCTGAGAAAATGACGTTATCACTGCGGGCCATCTCTTCCATTTTCAGCACTACGCCAGCTTCGACACCCATTTCCGCGCAGCGAGCTAACTCTTTTGCACCGTAAATGCGGTTTTCTTCCGTATCGCCTTTGACTTCATGACGTGGTAGCAGACGGCCATGCATATCACCATCTAGAGCTCGGATGACCGCGGCTGAAACCACCCCTTCAGGTGCACCGCCGATGCAGTACATCACGTCGACTTCACTATCAGGCATGCAAGTTAGGATCGAGGCGGCGACATCGCCATCTGGCACAGCAAACACGCGAACACCCATCTCTTGCATTTGCGCTATGGTGGCATCATGGCGAGGTTTCGCTAAGGTGATCACAACTAGAGTGTCTAATGGTTTATTCAGCGCGGCGGCGATATTTTCTAAATTCTCTTTTAAAGGCTTATTGAGGTCAATGCACCCTTTAGCGCCGGGGCCAACCACCAATTTTTCCATGTACATATCAGGTGCTTTAAGGAAGCTACCTTTTTCGCCAGCCGCCAAAACAGCCAATGCGTTTGACTGGCCCATTGCCGTCATGCGCGTACCTTCAATAGGATCCACTGCGATATCAACCGCATCGCCACCAAGGCCAACAAGCTCGCCAATGTAGAGCATTGGAGCATCGTCAATTTCGCCTTCACCGATTACAATTTCACCTTGGATGTCGGTTTTATTGAGTAGGTTGCGCATGACTTCTACCGCTGCGCCATCGGCCGCATTTTTATCGCCTCGGCCAAGCCATTTGTAACCTGCCAGTGCGGCACCTTCAGTGACTCGAGAGAATGCCATTGCTAAATCGCGTTTCATGCTAGCTCCAAAGAAAAGGGAATAGGAAATTTCGGCGGAATTTTAGCATATCAAATAGTAAACGTTTGCTTTTTTAGTTCACAAGGGTTGCACTTGATCAAAGCTAAGCCTCAAATTGAGCAAATCCATGGCCAGATAAAGTGTTTTTCGGTCTAGGTTTGGCGCTTAAGTGAGTTGACGGTTAAGTTGAGCCGATTTTTTAGCCAAATAGCGAGAAAATTTGCATATAGTGAGTGTTTCTGAGCGCTGTGCTGAGTAGAATGAACCAATAAGTGAAATTTTGTTCACCTCAACCGAATAACTAAGGGTATGCACCATGTCTTTTGAAGTATTAGAACTACTAGAAGCAAAAATTCAAACCGCAGTTGACACCATCGCACTTCTACAAATGGAAGTGGAAGAGCTTAAAGAAGAGAAACAGCAGCTCGTGAATGAAGCGAATGAGCTAAAAGTAGCGCGTGAAGAGCTTGAGCAAAAAGCGCAACAAATGGAGCAAGAGCAGAATGCATGGCAAGATCGTATTCGTAGCTTACTTGGTAAAATGGACGACGTGGAATAATCTGCTCGCTTAAGTGATACCACAACGCCGACATCAAGTCGGCGTTACTTTTAATCAATCATCGCGTTTTATCACGAGCAACATTTACCAATAATAGCGTTATGAGTGCAGAGAAAGTTTATGCTTTCGGTCTTACGCCCAACGTATGGCACAATGCGTAGGTCATTTCAGCGCGATTGAGCGTATAGAAATGGAAGTCTTTGACGCCTTCACGGCTTAAAATACGAACCATGTCAATTGCTTGGCTTGCACCCACGAGCTGGCGTGTGGTTGGGTCATCATCTAATCCATTAAATTGTTTCGCCATCCATCCGGGGACTTTAACGTTGTTTTGCGCGGCAAAGCGAGAAGCTTGTTTAAAGTTTGATACCGGTAGAATGCCCGGTACAATTTCAGCATCAATACCAGCAGCTACGCAGCGGTCGCGAAATCGTAAGTAGCTTTCAACATCAAAAAAGAATTGAGTAATTGCGCGGTTTGCACCTGCATCAATTTTGCGTTTTAGATTGACCAGATCGGATTGCGCGCTTTTCGCTTCAGGGTGGACTTCTGGAAATGCCGCGACAGAAATATCAAAATCATGGCGAGATTTGAGTAGAGTCACTAAGTCGGAAGCATACATTTCTGGTTTGCCGCCACCAGCGGGGATGTCGCCACGCAGCGCAACTATGTTCTGGATGCCGTTGTGCCAGTAGTCATCGGCAATCTGAATCAGCTCATCGCGAGAGGCATCGATGCAGGTGAGGTGCGGTGCTGCAATAAGGCCAGTTTGATCTTTAATCTCTTTAATGATCGAATGGGTGCGGTCGCGCTCGCCAGAGTTTGCTCCGTAAGTCACAGAAACAAATTTAGGTTGCAGGGTTTTTAAACGGTGAACGGAATTCCATAATGTCTCTTCCATTTGCGCTGAGCTGGGTGGAAAAAACTCAAATGAGACATTGATATTATCTGATAGCTCAGCCACGTTCTGGTTGAGTGCATCAATATGACTGGCGTGCGTGTATCCCATTTTATTTCTCCCTGTGGCGTTCTTCCGCCAATCTATCATTCCTTAAGTTGACGTTTAGACGTCTATATGTCCACAGAATGTATTGAATAGCATTTAATGTCAACACTGTAATTATGAATATTATTCATGTTGATTGTGAGTGACCTTCAAGTCATGCTCAACCTCGGTATGCATGACCTAATATCATCCTTTCGCAGTTAAATTAAGGAGCCTAGTGGCCCCTTAATCTGGAATAAGCTGGAGTGTTACAGCAAGCTTGACAGCAAGTTGAGGTCCGATTGGATAGCTCCTGCTGTCACTTCTCTACCAGCGCCCGGGCCACGAATCACTAACGGGTTATCGCGATACCATTTACTCTCGATAGCAAAGATGTTGTCACAAGGTAAAAGGTTAGCCAAAGCGTGTTCACGCTCTAAAGCTTCAACCCCCACCGTTGCTTTGCCATTTTTCTCAAGCCTTGCGACATAGCGTAGCACTTTATCTTCACGTTGTGCTTTGGTTAGTCTCTCTGCTAATTTTTCACTCAGCAGTTGGCCTTTGTCTAAAAAGTCATCCAGTGAGAGGTGCTTGAGCTCATCAGGAACCAGTGATTCAACTTTGACATTTTCCGGTTCGATATGTAATCCCGCTTCACGGGCTAGGATCACCAGTTTGCGCATTACGTCTGAACCATCCAGATCGCTGCGCGGGTCAGGCTCGGTAAGTCCTTGTTGCCATGCTAAATCGACCAGTTCGCTAAACGGTATTGAGCCGTCGAATTGCTGAAATAACCAAGATAAAGTGCCAGAGAAAATACCAGAGAGGGCGACGATTTCATCACCGCTTTCACGCAAATCACGTACCGTGTGGTTAATGGGTAAGCCTGCGCCAACCGTCGCGTTGTAGAGCCAATGGCGGCTAATTTTCGCGAACGCTTCTTTTATTTGGTGGTAATCGACGCTAGAGGAAGAGCCCGCGACTTTATTCGCTGAGATGAGGTGCACCCCATTTTCAGCAATGCTGAGATAGTGATCAGCCAGTTCTTTGCTTGCGGTTACATCGAGCACAACCGCTTCGTCATATCCTTGAATATTGCTTAATCGTTGTAGCCAAGTCATTCCTTCACTGGCAATCGCTTCATCGTCAAAATGCTTTAAAACCGATGCCGCATCAATCCCTTGCTCATCAAACCAATAGGTTTGGCTATCGACCACCGCGACCAACTCGAAGTTCATGCCATGGCGTTTTTCTAACTCTGATTTTTGTTCAGCAAAGAGTTTTAACCAACTCGAACCAATGTTGCCTTTGCCACACAGTGCCAGTGCGACCCGTTTTTGCGCCTGAAATAGTTGGTTGTGCATACCCACCACTAAGGGGGTGATCGGCGTTTTACGCAGTACTGCGACTAAACTCAGCCCAGATTCGGCTTCACAGATAAACTCGATCGGTGATGAACGTAGCTGTTGATAAAAGCCGTAGCAGTGATTGGGGTTTTTCGTCACTCCCGCACCCACAGCACCCACTAATGAAAAGCCTTCTTTGAGTTTAATTTCTGCTTCAAAAGCGGCATCTTGCAGATGAGCTAGGGCTCCACCTGAAATCTCAGCAGTATAGGCAAGGCGCAGTTGGTGTTGATCGGCTTGAGTATCGAAAGCTAGCGGTTCGAGTTGAGCACGACGCAAGCTGCGCAGCACATCATTTTGTAGGCGCTGGAAGTCATGCCCGTGAGCAAAATTAAGCTCAATCAACAGCACATCATCAAGTGAAGTAATGATTTTGGCACCGCGTCCCGATGCCAATACACGCTCAATACGAGTCGATCCTGCTTCGGGTTGATAACTGCAGCGCAAGTGCAAATCCATAGTGCTTTGCGCCACGGGCTGCAAAGTTCGGCTGTGCAATACTGGGGCGGCAAGGCGTGCTAACTCGTTGGTTTCGTCCAAACGCAGTAGCGGCAGTAAACAGGCATCACTGACAATGCGCGGGTCGGCACTATAAACACCGGCCACATCACTCCAAATCGTTACTCGGTTTACTTCCGCAAGTGCGCCGATCATAGTGGCGGAGTAATCAGAGCCATTGCGCCCAAGTAGCACAGTATCACCTTGTTCACTGCGAGCCATAAAGCCTGTGATGATCACTCGGTGATGCGCGTGTTGTGCCAAAATTTCTTTCAGCAAAGGGTAGGAGCGAGCGCGATCCACTTCCGGTTGTGTGCCTGCTTGCGCGCGAAGAAATTCGCGGGCGTCTTGTGCCACAGCCGCAAGATTATGTTGATTGAGTAACGCCGCCAATAAGCGTGATGACCACACTTCACCATGGCCAAGTACCGCCGCTTGTTGAGCTGGCGATAGGGGCGCGCAAAGCTGACCCAAGGTGCGAATTTCGTTGGTGAGTAAAGTGATGAGCGGTTGCGCTGCATCTTCATCGAGCAGCGCGTTGATTAAATCGATTTGGTACTGACGGACCGATTGCAAGTTCTCATGAGCTACTCGGCCATCTTTATTGAGAGCGTCGAGAAATTCGATTAAACGATTGGTGGTTTTTCCTGCGGCAGAAACCACCACCAAATCATCAGCTTGAGAATACTCTTTTAAGATATTAACGACCCGTTTGTAGCATTCAGGATCGGCAAGGCTGCTACCGCCAAACTTGTGCAATTGACGTAGGGCAGTCATTAATAGGCCTCCTTCGCTTTAGCAAAGGCTTGAGCGAGATCGTCAATCAAATCTTGGGCATCTTCTAAGCCGACCGATAGGCGTAATAGCTGCTGTGAAACACCAGCTTCGGCCAACGCTTCTTCGCCCATCGCTCGGTGAGTCATCGAAGCGGGGTGGCAGATTAAGCTCTCCACACCTCCTAATGATTCTGCCAGTGAGAATAATGTTAACTGAGAGACAAAATATTTGAGCTGTTCAAAGCTGCCTGCAAACTCAAAACTGAGCATAGAGCCAAAGCCAGATTGCTGCTTTTTCGCAATCTCATGGCCAGGATGCTCTGGCAAACTCGGGTGATAAATGACCTTGACTAAGGCTTCGCTTTGCAGATAGTCCAAAATGGCGCGTGAGCTTTCCTCATGGACGCGCATTCTTGCGCCTAAGGTACGAATACCACGTAGCGTCATGTAGCTATCAAAAGGGGTTCCCGTTGAGCCAAGGCAGTTGCCCCACCATGCTAGCTCTTCAGCGTGCTGCTCTGTTTTGGTGATAACAACTCCGCCAATCACATCGGAGTGGCCGTTGATGAATTTGGTGGTGGAGTGGATGACAAAATCTGCGCCCAACTCTAATGGTTTTTGGAAGACTGGCGTTAAGAAGGTGTTGTCAACCGCCACTAATGCACCGACAGAGTGTGCTTGTTGGCAAATATCAGCAATATCTACCACGCGAACTAATGGGTTGGATGGGGTTTCAATGAGTACCAATTTGGGTTTTTTCGCCAAAGCGGCCTGCAAAGCGTTTGGATCGGATTGATCAATAAAGAGTGTCTTAAAATCGCCTTTTTTGGCGCGTGTATTAAACAGTCGATATGTGCCACCGTAGCAGTCATGCGGGGCCACAATCAGATCGTCAGGACTTAAAAAGGCGGAAACCCATAGATTCAGCGCCGAAGTGCCACAGTTAGTCACCACCGCGCCTTGACCCGATTCGAGTTCAAACAACGCTTTTTCGAGCAGACCTCGATTCGGGTTGCCAGAGCGTGTGTAATCGTATTTAGGCACTTCACCAAACGCAGGAAAGCTATAATTTGTCGAAAGATAAATTGGAGGCACAACAGCATGATATTGAGAGTCGGATTCAATACCGGTTCTAACGGCGATGGTGGCTGGCTTGCGAGTGGTCATGACGGTTTCCTTACTTAATTAAACTCAATAAACTGACTTTTATTGAGGGGTTCCTGCTTTATCTGGGGACAACGAAATGGCAACGTCCATTGTCTCGAGTATTAGCTATATCCGATAGTGCGTGAGATTGCTATCCCCTTTCTAACTTGAAGTTGCTGCGATGTTGGCTAGGTTCACCTACTTCAATCACATAGTCTGGCTGCCTTGACTTGCCGCTCTGCTGAAATTTCAAGTATTTCGGGTATCTCTTTGTCGATAATGGCACACTTTACTGAACTCAAAAGAAGACGTCAATATATCTAGACGTCTATATGTCTTTGCTTATGGCGGTAAATCCCGCTAAAATCCAACTTTCAAATTTTTAACGACCAATTACGATAACGAAGGTGCGCAATGGCAGACTGGAATGGGGAATACATTAGCCCATATGCTGAACATGGGAAGAAGAGTGAGCAAGTCAAAAAAATCACCGTTTCAATCCCATTGAAAGTGTTGAAAGTATTAACTGATGAGCGCACTCGCCGTCAAATCAATAACTTACGCCACGCAACGAACAGTGAGCTGCTGTGTGAAGCCTTCTTGCATGCTTATACCGGTCAACCTTTACCGACCGACGAAGATTTGAGAAAAGATCGTCCAGACGATATTCCGACGGAAGCAAAAGCATTAATGACCGCCATGGGCATTGAATTTGAAGCGTATGATGATGAAGAAGTGTAGCGCGTAATTGCGGTACAACGAGATAAAATCGAGAGGATACTGGGTAAGTTGCCATTGTGACTTTGGCTCTGTGTCTCAGAATATAAAAAAACCGCTGAAAGTCAGCGGTTTTTTTTCGAGCGAGGCATTTAGCCGCTCAAGCTTGTGATTATTCTTGCATGTAATTGACAGGCATCTCGATTCGAGCAACGCCAGAGTCAACCGCTGCTTGAGCAACCGCTTTAGCAACACGAGGCAGTAGGCGTGGGTCCATCGGTTTTGGAATGATGTATTCAGGGCCGAAACTTAACGCTTTTACGCCTGCAGCTTTCAACACTTCAGCCGGCACTTCTTCTTTAGCCAGTTCACGTATCGCCTCAACTGCGGCTAGCTTCATTTGGTCATTAATTTCACTAGCACGGACATCCAAAGCGCCACGGAAAATAAATGGGAAGCACAACACGTTGTTGACTTGGTTTGGATAATCGCTACGGCCTGTGCCGAGAATTAAATCGTCACGTACTGCGCGTGCGAGTTCCGGTTTAATTTCCGGATCCGGATTTGAGCAAGCAAATACGATCGGTTTATCGGCCATTAATTTTAGCGCTTCGGCAGGCAGCAGATTGGGGCCTGACACACCTAGGAATAAGTCAGCGCCTTCAATCACATCTTCCAGTGTGCGTTTGTCGGTGTTATTAGCAAACAACTGCTTATATTCATTAATGTCATCGCGACGAGTATGAATCACACCTTTGCGATCAAGCATGTAGATTTTTTCACGCATTGCGCCGCACTTAATCAATAGTTCCATGCAAGCGGTGGCTGCTGCGCCAGCGCCAAGACAGACGATAGTGCATTCGTTGAGTTTCTTGCCTTGCAGTTCAATCGCATTGAGCATGCCAGCGGCGGTAACAATCGCAGTGCCGTGTTGATCGTCATGGAAAACAGGCACATTACAGCGCTCGATCAGACGGCGTTCAATCTCAAAGCAATCTGGTGCTTTGATATCTTCTAAGTTGATGCCGCCAAAGGTGTCGGCGATGTTGGCAACCGTATCGACAAATTCATCGATTGTGCGGTGTTTTACTTCAATATCAATTGAATCAAGCCCAGCAAAGCGTTTAAACAGTAGCGCTTTTCCTTCCATGACGGGCTTGGAAGCCATCGGACCTAAGTTACCTAAACCAAGAATAGCCGTGCCGTTTGAGATCACAGCGACGGTGTTGCCTTTCGCAGTGTATTTATAAACGTTGTCGATGTTCTGTGCGATTTCACGAACCGGTTCAGCAACGCCCGGGCTGTAAGCTAGAGCAAGGTCTTCAGCCGAGTCGGCAGGCTTAGTTAATGAAATGGCAATTTTACCCGCGGTTGGGTAAGCATGGTAATCGAGTGCGCGTTGGCGAAATTGTTCTTCTGCCGTTAATTCTTGGTGAGTGTCATCAGACATAGGTATAAGTGCTCGTGTTGGATTGGAAAAGGTCCATAATTCTAATGGATGTCGCTCAAACTTCCTAGGCGGGAACCTGACGTGCTTCATCAAAAAATGGAGAAAATGTCGCAGATAAGACCAGTGCGTACTGACAACTATACAAAAAATGCCAACAAAAAAGGATGCCGAAGCATCCTTTTTTAATTTTCTAGCAAAAAAGAGATTATTTGCTAGAAAGAGCACCGAAACGCTTGTTGAAGCGATCTACACGGCCGCCAGTATCAACGATACGTTGCTTACCAGTGTAGAATGGGTGACATTTGTCACACACGTCTAGGTGGATAGAATCTTTGCCTAGCGTTGAGCTGAACTCGAAAGAGTTGCCGCAAGAACAAGTCGCGCTAACTGCTTTGTACTCTGGATGGATACCAGCTTTCATGGGATAACCTCAAATTGGGCCGCGTCGCTATCCGAATCTATGCCGGACACCACACGTAGTTAATAAAAAAATGTTGATACCGCTGACTGCTTAACATCAAGCAAGAAGCCATATCATCAAGGCGCGATATATTAATGAATCCTCTTCAGTGGATCAAGCCATTTCGCCGCTATTTTCGCCACATTTTTGTCCAATGACGAAGCTCGAATTTCGGTGACGCATCCAGTAGACTGTCTTTTCACATTTTTTGTAGAACGAACGGTCGATTATGCGCCCCACCATTGCACGCGTTGCCTTACCTGTCCCATTGGATAAGCAGTTTGATTATCAGATCCCAAGTCATCTGTTTCCGATTGTTGGTGGACGAGTGTCGGTGCCATTTGGTCGGCAAACTCTGGTGGGTATCGTCACCGCTATAGTCAGTGAGTCTGAGTTTTCAGTCGATCAATTAAAGCCGCTAAAAGCGGTACTCGATAGCCAGCCAGTCTGGCCAGAGAAACTCTATCAATTGCTGTTGTGGTGTAGCCAGTTTTATCAATACCCATTAGGCGACACGCTATTTAATGCATTGCCTGGCGCATTACGTAAAGGGAAAGCGGCCGATTTTTCGACTTTAGTGGAGTGGCAACTGACGCCCAGTGGGCGCGATCAACTCATGCAAGGATTCGGGCGAGCGGTAAAGCAAGCCAAAGTGATGGCGATGCTTGAGTCTGGCGCTGTGCCCCATCAACTGTTTATTGATGAAGAGGTAGGTAGCAGCGTACTCAAAACCTTACAAGAGAAAGGCTGGATAGAATCACTGGAAAAACGGCCGACACTGACGGCTTGGCCGCAAAATGTTGAAGCGGATGTGGAAAAGCCCAAGCTAAACCAAGAACAAGCGATCGCGATTGCTTCAATTAATAGCCATCACCATTTCGCATGCTATTTACTTGAAGGGGTCACCGGTTCAGGGAAAACCGAAGTTTATCTAAACTTAATCAAGCCCGTTTTAGAAAAAGGACGTCAGGCATTGGTACTGGTGCCTGAGATTGGTCTAACACCACAAACCATTAACCGCTTTCGTAAGCGATTTAATGTGCCAGTTGCCGTGGTCCACTCGGGGCTCAATGAAACCGAGCGTCTCAACGCGTGGTTAGCGGCGCGTGATAATATTGCGGGCATTATCATTGGTACTCGCTCAGCGCTGCTAACGCCTTTTGCAGACCTAGGTATCATCATTGTTGATGAAGAGCACGACGCTTCGTATAAACAGCAAGATAGCCTACGTTACCATGCAAGAGATGTCGCGGTAATGCGTGCAAACCTTGAGCAGATCCCGATTGTGCTTGGTTCTGCCACTCCAGCATTAGAAACGTTGCATAATGCATTGAGCGGCAAATATCATCACTTAAGCTTAACTCAGCGTGCTGGCGTAGCGGTTCCTAATAAAAACAAAGTGTTGGATGTGAAAGGCCTGTTTTTAGAGAGTGGCTTATCAGCGCCGCTGATTGCTGAGATGAGAAAACACCTCAGCGCTGGTAACCAAGTGATGCTGTTTCTCAATCGGCGCGGCTTCTCGCCCGCGCTGATGTGCCATGAATGCGGTTGGATTGCAGAATGCAAACGTTGCGATGCGTACTATACCTTTCACCAATACAGCAGTGACATGCGTTGTCACCATTGTGGCTCGCAACGTCCGGTGGTTCATCAGTGTCAAGGTTGTGGTTCAACTCAGTTGGTTACGGTTGGGGTAGGTACTGAGCAACTTGAAGCGCAACTGGCGCAGCTTTTCCCCGAATATAAAACGGTGCGTATTGATCGCGATAGTACGCGTCGTAAAGGCAGTTTAGAAAGTGCTTTATCATCGATTCGCCAAGGTGAGTATCAGATTTTAATTGGCACGCAGATGCTCGCTAAAGGGCACCATTTTCCCGATGTGACTTTAGTAGCGTTATTGGATGTGGATGGTTCGCTATACAGCAGTGATTTTCGTGCCGCCGAACGCTTGGCGCAGCTATTTACTCAAGTGGCAGGTCGAGCAGGGCGCGCTAGTAAACCCGGCGAAGTGATTTTACAAACGCATCACCCGGAACACAGTTTGCTGCAAGCACTGTTGCAAAAGGATTATCGTCATTTTGCAGAAACCGCGTTAGAAGAGCGGAAAATAGCGATGTTGCCGCCTTACACCTATCTCACACTGTTTAAAGCGGAATCCAATCAAGCTTCGATGGTGGAAGAGTTTTTACGCCAAATTAGGCATACGTTAGAAGCGCATCCGTTATTTGATGATTCGTGCTTAGTCTTAGGGCCAACCCCAGCCCCATTGGCGAAAAGAGCGGGCAAATATCGCTGGCAGTTATTACTGCAAACTCAGCATCGCTCAAAAATGCAAAAACTATTGATGAGTGCTAAGCCTGCGATTGGACTGTTACCATTAGCCAAGAAAATTCGCTGGTCGTTAGATATTGAACCGCAAGATCTCAGTTAAACCTCCGTAGCGTTTTCGATGAAACGAGATGTAACATATTGAAGCAATCGAGTGCTAAAAAGGTTACTGTTATTTTTGTCAGCCTATTTAATCCTCTCTAATGTGAGTGGCTTCACGCTTATTATGTAAAATTTGTTAATCTGACCGTAACTTTCTGGGTGGAAATGAATAGACTATCACTCATATATCCGCTGTGAATAACAGCTCAGCGTTCAAAATGGATAACCAGATTTTACAACCGGATTTTATAAACATAACAACGGGTGATTTCAGCCCAGTAACAACTTTTAAAGAGGTTAATTTCTATGGCGACAATGAAGGATGTTGCCCAGCTTGCAGGTGTATCAACCGCCACAGTATCTAGGGCGTTGATGAACCCTGAAAAAGTATCATCTTCAACGCGAAAGCGTGTCGAAGATGCTGTTTTGGAAGCTGGTTACTCACCAAATTCTCTCGCTCGTAACTTACGCCGTAATGAATCTAAAACCATTGTCGCTATCGTGCCTGATATTTGTGACCCTTACTTCACAGAGATCATTCGTGGCATCGAAGATGCGGCGATGGAACATGGTTATTTAGTACTGTTGGGTGATAGTGGTCAGCAGAAAAAGCGAGAAAGTTCGTTAGTTAACCTCGTATTTACTAAGCAGGCCGATGGCATGTTGTTGCTGGGAACGGATTTGCCGTTTGATGTTAGTAAGCCGGAGCAAAAAAACCTGCCACCTATGGTCATGGCATGTGAATTTGCGCCAGAACTTGAGTTGCCGACGGTACATATTGATAACCTTACTTCAGCGTTTGAAGCGGTGAACTATTTGACGCAGCTCGGGCACAAACGCATCGCGCAAATATCGGGGCCAGCAGAGGCCACGCTGTGTAAGTTCCGCCATCAAGGTTATCAACAAGCTTTACGCCGCGCAGGAATTACCATGAACCCTAATTATTGCACTTATGGTGATTTTACTTTTGAAGCTGGGGCTAAAGCACTGCGCCAATTATTGGCGTTATCTGAGCCACCCACAGCCATTTTTAGTCATAATGACAGTATGGCGATCGGTGTCATTAAGGAAGCCAAAAAATTGGGTTTGCGCGTTCCACAAGATATTTCAGTGGTGGGATTTGATGATATTCAATTTGCGCTCTACTGCGATCCACCGTTAACGACCATCTCACAGCCGCGCTATGAGATAGGGCGTCAAGCGATGCTCATGATGCTCGATCTTCTTCGCGGTCAAGAGGTTGGCGCAGGTTCTCGACTATTAGAAACCAAGTTAGTGATTCGAGAAAGCGCAGCGCCTCCTCGCTTAAGCTAACCACATGCAGCGCATTTTTGATGCGCTGCAACTCTTTCAGCACTATTAAGTCGTTGGAAACTGCATTAACATTGGCACAAACCATCAACTTTTGAATTCTCTGTGGCTAATAAAGATTATGTAAGGCGCGGTCGTAGTCCGAAAAAGCCGACCCCGAAAAAAACAACTCCACGTCGTAAACCTTGGCGTAGTGGCTTATTGGCACTGTTGCTCGTTTCCGGTTTTGGTTATGGGCTGTTCTTACTCAGCCGTGATCCTGAGCCGCCTCAAGCGGTTGTGGTTCCTACAAAACCAGTCGCAAAACCTAAGCCAGAGAAAGTGATCCCACCGCCTCCAGAGGAAAAATGGGATTACGTGGATAGCTTGCCGAAACGTGAAGTGGAAGTGGTAGCCAAAGAACAGAAAGTGTCTGAAATCCCTTATATCATGCAGTGTGGGGCGTACAAAACTTCGGCACAGGCTGAAAGCCGTAAACTTGATATCGCGTTTCAGGGTTTAAAAAGTGAAATCCGAAAAACGGAAGGCAGCAGTTGGTATCGCGTGGTATTAGGGCCATACAAATATAAGCGTGATGCGCAGCGTGACGAGCATAAATTACAACGCGCTAAAATTGAGCCGTGCGCCATTTGGACTGAACCACAATAAGAGCGATCACTCACCGCATCCAATCGATTCGCGGTGAGTGTTTTTTGTGACTTGAAATCTTCCCCAACCATCCTCATATATTTGCTAACTCCATCGTGAAAACAAATAAGAGGTCCTGTCGTGACTACCATCGTCTCTGTACGTCGTAATAATAAAGTTGTCATCGCCGGTGACGGACAAGTATCGCTCGGTAATACCGTAATGAAAGGCAATGCGCGCAAGGTTCGCCGTCTGTACAATAATCAAGTCTTGGCAGGGTTTGCAGGTGGCACAGCCGATGCGTTTACCTTGTTTGAGCGCTTTGAAAGTAAGCTGCAAATGCATCAAGGTCATCTTACTAAGGCTGCGGTTGAGCTGGCAAAAGATTGGCGTAGTGACCGAGCACTGCGTAAGCTAGAAGCGATTTTAGCGGTGGCTGATGAAACTGCATCGCTCATTATTACGGGCAATGGTGACGTCGTTCAACCAGAAAACGACCTGATTGCTATCGGTTCGGGTGGTAATTTTGCCCAAGCTGCGGCGACCGCATTATTAGAAAATACCGATTTAGATGCACGTGAAATCGCTGAAAAAGCACTGAAAATTGCGGGCGACATTTGCGTGTTTACCAACCATTTCCACACTATCGAAGAACTAGAAATACCGGCGGAATTGCTACTGCAACAAACAGTGACCACCGAAAAATAAAGACAGTGTTAGGGTAAAGAATTAAGGAAGATCTGATGTCTGAAATGACTCCACGTGAAATTGTTCACGAATTAAATCGCCATATTATTGGTCAAGATAAAGCCAAACGTTCGGTGGCGATTGCGCTGCGTAATCGCTGGCGTCGCATGCAGCTCGAAGAGAGCTTACGCGCCGAAGTAACGCCGAAAAACATTTTGATGATTGGTCCAACTGGGGTGGGAAAAACGGAAATTGCTCGTCGTCTCGCCAAGCTTGCCAACGCACCATTTATTAAAGTGGAAGCGACCAAATTTACCGAAGTGGGTTATGTTGGTAAAGAAGTGGAAACCATTATTCGCGATTTAACCGATGTCGCGGTAAAAATGACTCACCAGCAAGCGATGGAAAAAGTGCAATTTCGCGCGCAAGAGCAAGCAGAAGAGCGCATTTTAGATGCTTTATTACCACCAGCTCGTGATGCTTGGGGAGAGAATGAAAAGGGCGAAGAGAGCTCGAACACTCGCCAAATCTTCCGTAAAAAGTTGCGTGAAGGAAAGCTCGACGACAAAGAGATTGAAATCAATGTCGCTGTCCCTCAAATGGGGGTTGAAATTATGGCACCTCCGGGCATGGAAGAGATGACCAACCAGTTGCAAGGTTTGTTTCAGAACCTTGCAGGGGATACCAAGAAAAAACGCAAACTCAAAATCAAAGAGGCATTCAAAGCTTTGACTGAGGAAGAAGCGGCAAAGTTGGTCAATCAGGAAGAGCTGAAAGATCAAGCTATTTTTAATGTTGAAAATAACGGTATTGTCTTCATCGATGAGATTGACAAAATCTGTAAACGCGGCGAAAGCTCAGGTCCAGATGTATCGCGTGAAGGGGTGCAACGTGATTTGCTACCTTTGATTGAGGGCAGTACCGTCTCGACTAAGCACGGCATGGTTAAAACTGATCATATCCTCTTTATTACGTCGGGTGCATTCCAAGTGGCGAAGCCCTCTGATTTAATCCCCGAGTTGCAAGGCCGCTTGCCGATTCGCGTCGAACTTGAAGCATTATCGAGCCATGACTTTAAACGTATTTTGACTGAGCCGAAAGCCTCTCTGACCGAGCAGTATATTGCGCTGATGAAGACGGAAGAGGTGCACATTGAATTCACTGAAGATGGCATCACTCAAATTGCGGAAGCCGCGTGGAAAGTGAATGAAACCACGGAAAATATCGGCGCACGTCGCCTGCATACCGTGATGGAGCGTTTGATGGATGAAATCTCATTTGATGCAACAGAAAAACCGGGCTCCTCAATGATTATCGATGCAGCCTACGTCAAGCAGCGCCTAGGTGAGTTAGTCGAGAATGAAGATTTGAGCCGCTTTATTCTTTAGCGGGTCGAATGGCCAGTACACCGTTTGTAGCCCGTCCAAAGTGACGGGCTTTTTATTGCCGTGTTATACTCGCCAGCAGAACAGTATATACTGACCCCTTTTTTGAACGGCAGTGACCTTGCATGAAGAATTCGCTCCATATCTGGCTTGATGCGGCCAGGCCTAAAACGCTCCCTCTCGCGCTGGTTTCTATTTTAACGGGCAGCGCGTTAGCTTTCTCATCGGGCCATTTTTCGTTGCCAGTAGCGCTGCTTGCTCTGCTTACCGCAACTTTATTACAAATCTTATCCAACCTTGCAAATGATTATGGTGATGCGGTCAAGGGTACGGATAATGAGGCTCGCTTAGGGCCAATTAGAGCGATTCAATCCGGTGCGGTGACGCTCGATGATATGAAGCAAGCGATGCTGATTAACATCACATTGACGGTTATCTCGGGTTTGGTGTTGATTTTTTATGCACTGGATAGCGTGCAAAGTATTCTGGCTTTTGTCGGGTTGGGCGTGCTCGCCATTGTGGCCGCGATTGCTTACACGGTCGGTAACAAACCCTACGGCTATGCCGGCTTAGGTGATTTATCCGTATTCATTTTCTTTGGTTTACTTGGGGTGTCTGGAACCTATTTTTTGCATACCGGCCATGTGGAACCGAGCCTGTTCTTACCCGCGTTAGGCTGTGGCTTATTGGCGGTCGCTGTGCTCAATGTCAATAATATGCGTGATATTGAAAATGATGCAGTTTGCGGAAAAAAAACCGTTGCCGTACGTCTTGGGCAAACGCGCGCCAAGCAATATCACTTTATGCTATTGGCGGGTGCGGTGATCGCTTTTGCTTGGTATTTAGTGATGCAAAGCAGCTCAACGTGGATAAGTTTGCCCTTTTTGTTGAGCATTGTGGTAGTGGTAAAACACAGTAAAGCGGTGTGGGTGAGTGATCAACCTGCGCAGATAGCACCTATGATGCCCGCTATCGTCAAATGTTCACTGATCACCAACTTGTTGTTTGTTGGAATTGTTATAGCTCAAACTCTGACGAGTTAATTGTCGCTTGTCATTGCAATGACTTAATGACCCTATATACTCGGTGAAGATAATTTTCGGCAAGAGAAGAACCATTATGGAATACAACACCTCTGCGTTATGTGATATTTATCTCGACCAAGTCGATGTGGTGGAGCCAATGTTTAGTAACTTTGGTGGAAGCGCATCCTTTGCTGGCCAGCTTACGACGATTAAATGTTTTGAAGATAATGGCTTAATCCGTGAAGTATTAGAGCAAGATGGGCTAGGACGGGTGCTGTTAATTGATGGTGGTGGTTCACTGCGCCGTGCGCTGATTGATGCAGAATTGGCCGCTCTTGCTGAAGAAAATGAGTGGGAAGGCATCGTTGTTTACGGTTGTGTCCGCGAAGTGGATGAACTCGAAGAGATGAGCATCGGCATTCAAGCGCTCGCCTCTATTCCTGTTGGAGCATCCAATCAAGGTATCGGTGAAGTGGATGTGCCTGTCAATTTTGGTGGCGTCACTTTCCTACCTGAAGATTATTTATACGCTGATAATACGGGTATTATTTTATCTCCTGAGCCTTTAAATGTGGATATGGACTTAGATGATGACCTTGACGAGATTGAAGAGTAGTTTCTCGCGCTGAAAGGCGATGCTTCTAAGTGATAAAGCCAGCATGAATGCTGGCTTTTTTATATTTAGTTCACCACGACGTGCTCAACCAGATAAATGGTAGCATTAGCGAAACAGGTAAGTTTGTTTTAGATGCAGGGCGTAGTAATAACCCAGCAGCCCACCTAAGGTATTGCCTGCGGCAATCCCGATAAACAGCCCTTCGACATCATAGAGATACGAACCTAACCACGCGGCAGGAAGAGTGAACACAAACAGCCGCATCACGCTCCACTGAAAGGCGCGCATAGGTTGATGCAATGCATTCAATCCAGAGACAAGCATCATCACAATGCCTTGAAAGCCATAGCTCAGTGGCACCACCAGCAAATAGTGCCACAATAGATCGCGCACCGAGGGCTCTTGAGAAAATAGGGCTGACAAAGGGATGCTCAGCGGTACCATCATCGCAAAAATCATCAATTGGAATACGATAGAAAAACGCATGCTGAGGAACAGGCCAGCAAAGCTACGCTCGATATTTTTTGCGCCGATGTTTTGTGCCATAAAGGGAGTCAGTGCTGAGGTTAGTGACATCAAGACCAAAATGAGTATCGACTCAATACGCTGCGCGGCGCCGTAAGCGGCTACTGCAGCCGTGCCATGACTTGCCAGCATCATCATTAATAGCGCGCCAGAGAGTGGATTCATTGCATTGGAGAGTGCCGCTGGTGTGCCCACTTTTAAGATCTGCTGCCAATCATGCCATAAAGTAGGAAAATACGGCCATGCCAATAATTTTTCTCTTTTGATTAAGACATATAGCGATCCACACAGTGCGCCTAACCAACTGAATGCACTGGCAATAGCAGCACCTTGGATTCCTAATTCAGGGAAAGGGCCATAACCAAAAATCAGCAGCGGATCGAGCAGACCGTTAATACAACCTGCGAGCATCATAATTTTAGCCGGTGTTTTGGTGTCACCCGTGGCTCGAATTGCGCTGTTACCAGCCATGGGAATAACGAGCAAAGGAATGGTCAAATACCAAACCTGCATGTATTGCTCAATCAAAGGGATTAAATCGTCAGTGGCACCAAGCAGTAGGAAGAGTGGCTTAATGGTCAGTAAACCCAGAATTGAAGCAAATGTCACCAGCACCACAGCCAGTAACACGCCGTGACTGGAAAAACGCGCTGCATTTTTAGCGTCACCTTGACCGAGTAAGCGGCCAATACTCGTCGAAAGTCCAATACCAATTCCCATGGTGATGCAGTTAACCGCAAAGGTGACGGGAAAGGTAAAACTGATGGCGGCAAGAGATTCGGTGCCCAGCAGTGAGATAAAAAAGGTGTCGACCAAGTTAAACATCAAAATCGCGATCAAACCAAAAATCATTGGGATCGTCATTTGACTTAGCACATTTGGAATTGGGGCGGTTAATAGGCCGTGTTTATCGTGCATTACTGGCAACGTAGGTTAAGCAAAACGTTAGGATACTTGATTCTGGCGATCGCGACTATAGCTGCTGGGATGGGAAGTGTGACGCGAGTGAAGAAACAAAAAAGGCCAGCAAATGCTGACCTTCTTAACGATAATTAGTGTGAATAATTACGCTTTTTTCGCTTCAGCTGCTGCTTTTGCGATAGCTGCAAAGCTTTTCGCATCAAGTGCTGCGCCGCCAACTAGAGCACCATCAATGTCTGGTTGTGCGAAGTAAGCTGCTGCATTTTCAGGTTTTACAGAACCGCCGTATTGGATAACGACATTCTTCGCGACTGCTTCTGATTTTGCAGCAATGTGCGCGCGAATGGCAGCGTGAATACGTTGAGCATCATCTGCTGTTGCTGCTTTACCTGTGCCGATCGCCCAGATTGGTTCGTAAGCGATGATCGCACCTTCTAGCGCTTCAACACCTTGAGTGTTGATCACAGCGTCAAGTTGACGTGCACATACGGCTACTGTTTCGCCAGCTTCGTTTTGTGCTTCAGATTCACCGATACAAAGTACTGGTGTTAGGCCATTTTCTTTTAGGAATGCAAATTTTTGCGCCACAAATTCATCGGATTCATTGTGGTATTCACGACGCTCAGAGTGACCAATGATGATGTGTGTTGCACCGAATTCTTTCAGCATTGCTGGAGACATATCGCCAGTGAATGCGCCACTGTTGTGTACGTCGCTGTTTTGGGCACCCAGAATGATCGCGCTACCCGCATCGGTCAGAGTGCGCTCTGCTAGGTCAATAAAAAGTGCAGGTGGAGCAACGGCTACGTCAACACCCGTTACGCCTTCAAGCTCTGCATTCAGACCATTTAGCAGCTCAACAACCATCTCTTTGCTGCCGTTTAGTTTCCAGTTACCCATAACTACAGGATGACGCATAGGAATATCTCCATTATCTATCAAAGTTAAAATGAATGAATGTCAAAAATAAACGTGATTGCGAAAGAATATAACAGATAAAATCGGTCAGATCATGATTCGAGTCATGACTTTATGGGATCTTAAGCAATGCGTGACACCCCTTATCAGTGATCAGATAGACAGAATAGCCGATAATGGCTCGGATTTTACGAGATTAATTGCTATTAGTGGCTGTTAAAAGAAAAGCTAGTGATACCAATAAGACTCACCAGTGTTGAAATTTGATCATGAATGAAGAAAAGGAATTCGTATGCCCAACCTTGTTATGGAATACTCGAACTCTGTGGATGAACGTGTGAATGTTCAAGGGTTATTGGAAGATCTTCACCAAGTCGCACTTCGCTGCGGATTATTTGACGCTGACTCAGTGAAATCACGGGCGCTACGCTGCCACCATTGGTGCATTGGTGAAGAGGGCGACAGTGTTGATTTTATTCACCTCAGCTTTGATTTGCTGTCAGGGCGGACACCTGAACAAAAAAGAGAGTTGTCACGTCAATTAATGACGGTATTGCAACAGCAAGCTAGTCAAGTCAGGAGTCTGACCGTGAATGTGCGTGATATGGATAAAGATTGCTTCCAAAAGGTTGTAAATTAACCATTTTAGGTAACAAGATGTCAATTAAAGAACTGCTATTTTCATTTCAAGGACGCATCGGGCGCAAAGTATTTTGGATGTGGAATCTCTGTTATTACGCGTCCATTATGGGCTTCGCACTCGCTGCAAACCAAATGTTTCCTGCCTATACGCACCTGATCTTGCCGCTGTTTTTGCTAGTGGTGTTACTGCCTGATTTAGCCATCACGGTAAAACGTTGGCATGACAGAGATAAGTCTGCTTGGTGGTTATTGCTTAATGTCCCTTTGGTGATAGGCCGTATGAGTATGCCTTTTGCTAGTGCCGAGATCGCCACTCAAGCCAGTATGACAGAGTCATTGGTATCGCTGGTCGCACTGGTTTGTGGCTCATGGATTTTAGTCGAATGTGGTTTTATGAAGGGAACGCAAAGCCGCAACCGCTACGGACCTGAACCAGAGTAAACTTGATAGAAAAAAATTGATGAAACAACAGGAGGCCAATGCCTCCTGTTGTTTTAAAAAGCTTCAAATAGCGAGGTTAACGCCAGTCGCTGTGGCGCGGCACAAATGGAATGATGGTCGCGCTCGGTTGAGTGCGCGCCGATTCGCCATCTAAGGCATTTCTAAATTTCATCATCTGTTCGCCGAGCTCACGCATCAGCATAACATTAGCATGGACAGGGTTTTTGCATTGGCTCACCACCAAGTCAATGTGACTTTGCTGAGCCCATAACCTGTCTTGCATGTTGTTGGAAGAGGAGAGGATCATCTCTTCACAGATATCTTTTTTCAGTTGCGTAAAGGCATCTGGATTATGTTTGGCAAGTTCAACCAACTCATCAAAAGAAGGTAAGGCCTGTTTTTGAGGGGGCTCCATATCTTTCTCCTTTACACTATTTCTCTGTTGATTATTTTATCAACACAATGAAAGCATAACCGATCAATAAGGTAGGAGTTGGAACGAAATCGCGATTTCTTACTAATGAGACGATCTTAGCGTGGTGTGATTTGATAACGGCAGCGACGCTCACCCATAATGATGTGTTCGCTCCGTTCAACTACATATTGCTCACCGATCAACGTTTGGAAAATATTAAGTTCAGATTGGCACAGATTAGGGCAGCGTGCCGCAGCTTTACAGATGGGGCAATGGTTCTCAATTAAAGTGTAACCGTTCGCTGATGGTATGAGCTCTGCCATATAGCCTTCTTGCTCACGAAGCGTCACTAGCTTAGCTAGTTTTTCTTCTAAACTGTGGCAATCAATTAATGCTTGTTGATACTGTGCTAATGTGTGAGCTTCACGCTCTGCCGCCACTTTGGCTAGTCCTTCTTTACCAAAAAGGTGCTCAACAGCATCAATCACTTGGATGATCAACTCGCCATGCCGATCAGCAAATTGGTCGTGGCCTTGTTGTGTCAAAGACCAGTGTCGAGTAGGGCGTCCGACTTTTACTTTGACATCATGAAACGCCACAATGCCATCATCTTCCAAACTTTGTAGGTGCTGGCGAGCCCCCATGGTGGTAATTCCTAGGTCGTCGGCCAGTCGTTTAGCGGTTACCGCTCCATCGCGTTTGATGGTTTGAAGTATTCGGTCAATGGTTTTCATCGCATTCCTCTGTTTGCCTTATCTATTATGAAGAAGCAGCTTAATAAAGCAAATTATTGACTATACAGGATGAGCCGCTAGTAACTTTTGTCAGCACAGAACCAAGATTCGCTATCAATTCGTTAAATAGATCACAAAATTTTCGCTTTCCCCCCTTGGGATCCCTTGCTTGCTCCCCCACATATCACTCACGAGCTGAGTAATCAGCCTTTTCATAAACCTAACGGAAAATCTAATCAGGAGAGACGACCGATGAACATTCGTCCATTACACGACCGAGTTATCGTTGAACGCCAAGAAGTTGAATCTAAATCTGCTGGTGGCATTGTTCTAACAGGTTCCGCTGCAGAGAAATCGACTCGCGGCGTCATCTTAGCAGTAGGCAAAGGCCGAATCCTTGAAAATGGTTCGGTACAACCGCTGGATGTCAAAGTAGGTGATACGGTTATTTTTGCAGAAAGCTACGGTACTAAAACGGAAAAGATCGACGGCAAAGAAGTGCTCATTATGTCTGAAAACGACATCATGGCGATTGTCGAGTAAGCATTGAGTAATTTTTGCTCTGATTCAAAAACGATTGATTAAAACAGAATTTAGAAAAGGAAATTAAAGATGGCTGCTAAAGACGTTAAATTTGGTAACGATGCACGTATTAAAATGCTAGAAGGCGTTAATATTCTAGCCGATGCAGTAAAAGTCACCCTTGGCCCTAAAGGCCGTAACGTTGTGATAGATAAATCGTTTGGTTCACCTATTATCACCAAAGATGGTGTCACTGTTGCGCGTGAAATTGAACTGGAAGACAAATTCCAGAACATGGGTGCACAAATGGTGAAAGAAGTTGCTTCTCAAGCTAACGATGCAGCGGGTGACGGAACGACAACCGCAACGGTATTAGCGCAAGCGATCATCACTGAAGGCTTGAAAGCTGTAGCAGCGGGTATGAACCCAATGGATCTTAAGCGTGGCATCGACAAAGCTGTCGTGGCGGCGGTTGAAGCGTTGAAAGAGCTTTCAGTACCTTGTTCAGACACTAAAGCGATTGCGCAAGTGGGTACTATTTCTGCGAACTCGGATTCAAGCGTGGGTAACATCATTGCTGAAGCGATGGAAAAAGTGGGCCGAGATGGCGTTATCACTGTTGAAGAAGGCCAAGCACTACAAGATGAACTCGATGTCGTGGAAGGCATGCAGTTTGATCGTGGTTACCTATCTCCTTACTTCATTAATAACCAAGAAGCGGGCAGTGTTGATCTAGATAGCCCATTCATCCTATTGGTTGATAAGAAAATTTCTAACATTCGCGAACTGCTTCCTGCACTTGAAGCGGTAGCAAAAGCTTCTCGTCCACTACTGATTGTGGCGGAAGATGTTGAAGGTGAAGCATTGGCGACACTGGTTGTGAACAACATGCGTGGCATTGTAAAAGTTGCTGCCGTGAAAGCACCTGGTTTTGGTGATCGCCGTAAAGCGATGCTACAAGACATTGCTACCCTAACGGGCGGTACTGTGATTTCTGAAGAGATCGGTCTTGAGCTTGAAAAAGTGACCTTGGAAGATCTAGGCCAAGCGAAGCGCATCTCTATCACTAAAGAAAACACCACCATCATTGATGGTGCAGGTGAAGAGCAAGCCATTAAAGGTCGCGTTGCACAAATTCGTCAACAAATTGAAGATGCAACTTCAGATTACGACAAAGAAAAACTACAAGAGCGCGTGGCCAAACTGGCAGGTGGCGTTGCAGTGATCAAAGTCGGTGCAACCACTGAAGTTGAAATGAAAGAGAAGAAAGATCGCGTAGAAGATGCACTGCATGCAACTCGCGCAGCCGTTGAAGAAGGCGTGGTTGCGGGTGGTGGTGTTGCACTGATCCGTGCGGCTGCTAAAGTTGCGGGCCTTGAAGGTGACAACGAAGAGCAAAACGTAGGTATTCGTGTTGCACTACGTGCGATGGAAGCACCAATTCGTCAAATCGTGAAAAACGCGGGCGAAGAGGATTCTGTTGTGGCTAACAATGTTCGCGCTGGTGAAGGTAACTATGGTTACAACGCTGCGACGGGTGAATATGGCGATATGATCGACATGGGTATTTTGGATCCAACCAAAGTGACTCGTAGTGCTCTACAGTTCGCAGCTTCAGTCGCGGGCCTCATGATCACCACAGAAGCTATGGTGACTGAGCTACCGAAGAAAGAAGCGGCAATGCCTGATATGGGCGGCATGGGCGGTATGGGAGGGATGATGTAATCATCCTCTCTCAATAAGAAACCGGAGCTTGCCTCCGGTTTTTTTTCGCATAATTAGCTCAATCCTGACGTTTGAGTGATCCGACTCTTCTAGACTTCGTCTCTTCACTGATCACAATTTGGTGATGATGTGAGTGAAATAGCGTGAACAAACCAAATATTAACGGTTTCATTGGTCAATGGAGATCTTTATGAAAAAAGTACTTTCAGCACTAGCCGTAGTGGCTGCGTTATCTTCTTCTGTTGCGATGGCTGGCACTCCAGTTATGTTTTCTTCCATTAATAACTTCAATGCGCCGGATGAAAATGCGGTATCAGGCGTTCGTGTTGCGGCTCTTTACGGTAAAGTGAATGAAGTTAAAGGCTTAGATCTCGCCGTTGTTGGATTATCTGAAACTGACTCTACGACGGGTGTAAATTTAGGTCTTTTAGGGGCATCGAAAGTCAATCAAGAGATGACTGGTGCTTCACTCGGTTTGTTAAACTGGAATACAGGGCAAACCGTGGGTGCTAACGTGGGTGTAGTGAATCTGACCAACAATGTACAAGGTGCTAACGTCAGTCTAGTGAACTACTCTGAAGGTAATACCATGGTTGATGTTGGTGCAGCAAACTTCTCTGATACATCGAAAGTGCAAGTGGGTTTGTTCAACAAAACCACAAAAATTGAAGGTGTTCAGGTTGGTCTAATTAACTGTGCGGATAACGGTTTCTTTAAGTGTTTTCCTATCATCAACTTTGCTAAATAGCCGATGAATTGAAATCGAAAGAGCAGCATCAAGCTGCTCTTTTTTCACCTTATGTACGACGACGAAAGCGTTGATGAACACCACGGCGCAAACTTTGAAAGCTATTTTCTACCTTATCCACGCCATACAACACACACAATGCTAATACCGTGATAATGATGGATTGCTGTAAGTAACCAAGACCGATCATTAATCCCAGTGATGCCAGTACCCAAATAACAGCGGCTGAGGTGACGCCATGGATTTTCCCATCTTGAGTCATCATCACGCCTGCGCCTAAAAAACCAACCCCAGTAATAATTTGTCCAAGCACGCGAGCTTGATCTAAAGTGTTAGGGGACAGTGATACGGCCATCGCTAGAAAGAGATAAGTCCCTGAGATGATTAATATTGATGTGCGAATGCCCACCGGTTTACCGCGGGTCTGGCGTTCAACGCCAATCAGTAACCCATTGATAGCACAGCACAATAATGCAGACCAACTGAATGGACTAAGATCAAGAAATTGTCCGAGAGATTGCATGATGGTTTTCCCAAAAGTATGAAGGTAAGAGTTCGTTGATTGACACCGAACCGCTCTTTTGAAGTTCTGTAATTACTCAAGATGCAGATCGAGTGGCGTTTTACTGGCTCTGCCACCGATTTCTCGAGTTAGCTTAGCAACAAGATAGCCCGAGACTCGCTCAATGACACCTGCCATTATTTCTTTTGCTTTTTGATCACTAACAAAAAAGTGCGCTGCGCCTTGCACTTTATCCAGCACATGCAAGTAATAAGGCAAAATTCCTGCATCAAATAACGTTTCGCTGAGCGCGACTTGCGCGTCAACGCTATCATTAACACCTTTTAACAATACACCTTGGTTGAGTAAGGTAACATTGATGGCGCGCAGACGACTCATCTGCTGTTTGAATTCTAGATTGATTTCATTGGCATGGTTAATGTGCGTCACCAAAATGACTTGTAAGCGAGTTTCACGCAGCAGATCACACAATGCATTGGTGATTCGAGCGGGGATCACCACGGGTAAGCGCGAGTGAATACGCAACCGTTTAATATGAGGCACGCTGCTGATTGCATCGATGAGCCAACGCAGTTCTTCATCTTTTGCCATTAACGGATCACCGCCCGATAAAATGACCTCATTGAGTTCGGGATGCGCGGCAATATAGTCGACACTTTGCTGCCACACCTGCTTTGAGCCTTTATTCTCTTGGTAGGGGAAATGACGACGAAAGCAGTAACGGCAGTTAATCGCACAACCACCTTTGACTATCATTAGCACTCGGTTGCAGTATTTATGCAGCAATCCCGGAATAGCATTGTTTTGTTCATCAAGCGGATCATTTGAGTACCCATCATGCCATTCAAACTCTTCATTGAGTGGTAAAACTTGACGCAACAGGGGATCGTAAGGGTTTCCTTTTTCCATGCGATCGACAAAACTTTGTGGCACTCGTAGTGCGAAGAGTTTGCGTGCGGCAAACCCGTTTTGCCAAAGGGCAGGATCAATCTCTAACTGCTGGAGAAGCTCGGCAGGGTTTGAGATCGCATTCGTTAATTGTTGAAGCCAGTTTTGCTCAACAGAATCAAGTTTTCGGGTTATTATATGCGGCATTGAATTTAACTCGAAGAATGGTAAGAGGAAAAAATGGCTACTGTTAGCACGAATGAATTTAAAGGCGGTCTCAAAATTATGCTTGATAATGAGCCTTGTGTCATTCTCGAAAATGAATATGTGAAACCAGGTAAAGGCCAAGCCTTCAACCGTGTCAAAATCCGTAAACTTCTTTCTGGCAAAGTGTTGGAAAAAACATTTAAGTCAGGTGATTCAGTAGAAACGGCTGACGTAATGGATATCGACCTTGATTATCTCTATAACGACGGCGAATTCTACCACTTTATGAATAATGAAACATTCGAGCAAATTGCGGCGGATAATAAAGCGGTGGGTGAAAGCGCAAAATGGCTAGTGGAAAACAACACCTGCATGTTGACGCTTTGGAACGGTAACCCAATTGCGGTAACGCCACCAAACTTTGTTGAACTTGAAGTGGCTGAAACTGATCCAGGCTTGAAAGGCGATACGCAAGGTACGGGTGGTAAACCCGCTACGTTGGTCACAGGTGCTGTGGTACGTGTGCCACTGTTCATCTCTATCGGTGAAGTGATCAAAGTGGATACCCGCTCTGGTGAATACGTAGGTCGAGTCAAATAATCACCTTAAAGTAAGTAAGAAGGTCGCTCGGTAAGCGGCCTTTTTTATTGCTCCAAAGCTGAGTGAGTGCCGTAATAAAAAAGAGCTGCCGAGGCAGCTCTTTGATGTCATCACTTTTCTATCTTTAAATCATAAAGATAAAAACGACTGCGAGCGCGGAAATCAGCCCAGCAAACGCATAACAAGCGATTTTACCCACTAAACCGGTGTGGAATTTTAGGTCATGCATACCGTGATGGACACGGTGCATGGCATGCCACATCGGTAAGGCTAATGTGCCAATGATAAACAGTGCGCCGATGATGCTAGTCGCAAAACTCGAAACGCGTTCATAACTCATTGCTTTAGCATCGATAATGCCTAATGGTGCTAAAATACCCAACACGAGAATGGTGATCGGGGTAATCATCGCAAACCATGTTCCACCGGCACCAAACAGCCCCCACCAGATAGGTTCATCAGAACGTTTTGGCGTGCGATTTACCTTATAATTGTTGTTCATGACTATAAGCTCCTACACCACGATGAGAACAATCAGTGAGATAAATGCAACCGCTGCCCACTGAGTTAAGACGATGATTTTCTTGTCGATTAGCTTACCTTTCAAGCGGATTGGCATCACTTGAGGCATCATGCTAAAGAAGGTTTGTGCATGCAGCAAACTCCCCGCCAACGCGACAATATTGATTGCGACCACAATTGGGTTTGCCATAAAGCTTAGCCAGCCTTCCCATGCTTCAGGGCCTTTAACCAAGCAGCCCAAGCCAAAGGTAAGGAATAAGGTAAAGAATATCAGTGGCAGTACCGTGGCTTCACGCAACATGTAGAAGCGGTAGAATGGGTGATCTTTCCACCAAGTACGTGTCATTTCACGAACGTAAGGTTTACGGTTACTCATCCTTATCCCTCCACTTTCTTTGGTGAACCGTCAGGTTTTAGCATGGCAATCACGAAGTCCATTGAAGATTCAACTTTGCCTTGGTTGACGGCTGCCGCTGGGTCAACGTGTTTTGGACACACTTCAGAGCAGTAACCAACAAAGGTACAACCCCAAGCACCGTTATCACCATTGATAAGCTTCATACGCTCGGCTTTACCATGGTCACGGCTATCTAAGTTGTAGCGGTGAGCAAGGGTTAATGCTGCGGGGCCAATAAACTCAGGGTTCAAACCAAACTGAGGGCAGGCCGCGTAGCAAAGACCGCAGTTAATACAACCAGCAAATTGTTTGTATTTGGCCATTTGCTCTGGCGTTTGTAAGTTGGTGCCATCTTCAGGTTTGCGATCGTTGCCAATGATGTAGGGTTTAATGGCTTCAAGACGCTCGATAAACGAAGTCATATCCACGATCAAATCTTTTTCAATTGGGAAGTTGGCTAAAGGTTCAATTTTCACGCCATTGGGGTAATCGCGCAGGAAGCTTTTACAAGCCAATTTAGGTACGCCATTGACCATCACACCACACGAACCGCAGATCGCCATACGGCAAGACCAGCGATAAGAGAGATCCTTATCGAGGTTATCTTTGATGTAGCCAATTGCGTCGAGCACTGACATGGTGTCATCAAAGGGAACTTCAAACGCTTGCAGGTGTGGCTTAGCATCTTTTTCTGGGTCGTAGCGCAAAATGTCTACTTTTTGAATGCGATTTGCTGACATTATTTTTGCTCCTCTGCGCTTTTCTCTTCTGCCGCTTTTTCCGCAGCGGCAGCCTGTTCTGCCGCTTCACCATAGAGACGAGCTTTCGGCTGAGATTTCGTGATCTTAACCGCGCTGTAGTCGATACTTGGAGCGGCATCAGGTTGATAGAAAGCTAAAGAGTGCTTGAGGTAGTTCACATCATCACGCTCAGTACAACCTTCGTCTAAACGCTGATGCGCACCGCGAGATTCTTTACGCAAGATAGCTGAGTGAACCATAGCTTCAGCCACTTCAAGGCCATAACCGACTTCGATAGCGTACAGAAGGTCGGTGTTGAACACTTTGCCTTTATCTTTAATGCTAATGTTCTTGTAGCGTGCTTTTAGCTCGGTGATTTTATCAATCGTCGCTTGCATTAAATCTTCTTGGCGGTAGATACCACAACCCGCTTCCATGGTGTGACCCATCTCAGTGCGAATGGTGGCCCAGTTTTCATCACCTTCTTGGTTCATTAACGCTGCAATACGCTCTTCTACGGCTTTGACTTGTTTGGCGATAGATTCATCGTTCCAACCTTTGAATTCCGCTGCGCGTTTCACTGCACTTTCACCCGCAACGCGGCCAAAAACCACAAATTCAGCTAACGAGTTAGAACCCAAACGGTTTGCACCATGCAAGCCAACCGAGGCACATTCGCCGACAGCAAACAGACCTTTGATGCGCGTTTCACATTGTCCATCCGTTTCGATACCACCCATGGTGTAGTGTACGGTTGGACGAATTGGGATCGGCTCTTTTGCTGGATCAACGTTGACGTAAGCTTTCGCCAATTCGCAGATAAACGGCAAACGCTCTTGTAAGTACTCTTCACCGAGGTGGCGAAGATCAAGCAGCACCACATCACCAAGCGGATGTTTGATGGTGTTGCCTTTCTGTTGTTCATGCCAGAAAGCTTGAGAAACTTTGTCGCGAGGACCGAGTTCCATGTATTTGTTTTTAGGCTGACCCACCGGAGTTTCTGGGCCCATACCGTAATCTTGCAGATAACGATAGCCATTTTTATTGACGATTATACCACCTTCACCGCGGCAGCCTTCCGTCATCAAAATACCCGTGCCAGGTAGGCCAGTTGGGTGGTATTGCACGAACTCCATATCGCGTAGAGGGACGCCATGACGATAAGCCATCGCCATACCATCGCCAGTTACAATGCCGCCGTTGGTGTTGCAGTGGTACACACGGCCGGCGCCACCAGTGGCTAATACCACGGATTTCGCTTTGATGGTTACTAGCTCACCTTCGGACATATGAATCGCGATAAGCCCTTGAACTTCGCCATCTTCAACAAGTAGATCCACCACGAAATACTCATCAAATCGATTGATTTGTGGGTACTTCATTGAAGTTTGGAAGAGGGTGTGAAGCATGTGGAAGCCTGTTTTGTCAGCCGCAAACCAAGTACGCTCGACTTTCATGCCACCAAAACGGCGTACGTTGACTTCGCCATTTTCTTTACGGCTCCATGGGCAACCCCACTGTTCCATTTGCACCATCTCGCGGGTCGAGTTGGCCACAAAATATTCAACAACATCCTGTTCACATAGCCAATCTCCACCACCAACGGTATCGTTGAAGTGGTTGTCAAGGCTATCTTCTTCCTTGATAACTGCTGCTGAGCCTCCTTCCGCTGCAACCGTATGAGATCGCATAGGATAAACTTTAGAAATCAGAGCAACTTCTAAATCAGGGTTTGCTTCAGCGGCTGCAATTGCAGTGCGAAGACCAGCGCCGCCTGCGCCGATGACTGCGATATCTGTGGTGATAATTTGCACAGTTATCCTCCGGTGTGTGATGCGGAAAATCCGCTTGTTATAGTTAAAGGTTCGTAAGCCTTAAGTGGTACGGGTAGTGTAGAAGAGCTGTGTAAGGAAAAAATTGATTCTGTTAGGTTTTTGCTTCGGAAGTGCAAGCGCGAGCATACTTATTTTTCTTTGTGTGATAATAATCACGTTAGAATTTGGAATTGCGCTTTAAGTCAGTAAAATTCATATCATCCAAACTTATGTGTGCCAGAACATGAATAGAAAAAACTGGATGCCAACCGCATCAATATCACAACTTAAACAGCGTGCTCAGTTACTCAAGCAGATCCGCCATTTCTTTGAACTACGAGATGTATTGGAAGTCGATACACCAGCCATGAGTCATGCCACGGTAACCGACATCCATTTGCAAACCTTCCAAACCCAATTTGTTGGCCCAGGGTATGCTGATGGCCGTCAACTTTATTTAATGACTAGCCCAGAGTTTCATATGAAACGACTTTTGGCGGCGGGGAGTGGTTCGATTTATCAGATCAATAAAGCGTTTCGCAACGAGGAAAATGGCCGCTATCACAACCCTGAATTTACGATGTTAGAGTGGTATCGGGTTGGCTTTACTCACCATGATTTAATGGATGAGATGGATCAATTGCTGCAACTTATTTTGCAGTGTGGAGCGGCGCAGAAGATGAGCTACCAACAAGCATTTTTGCAGGTACTTGGGGTTTGTCCGTTAGAAGGCTCAATGGGCGAGTTAAAAGCGGCTGCGAGCCGATTAGGTCTAAGTGATATTGCTGAGCCAGAAGAGGATAGAGATACCTTACTGCAACTGCTATTTAGTGTCGGTGTTGAGGCGGAAATTGGTCAACAGGTACCCGTTTTTGTTTACGATTTTCCTGCATCACAAGCGGCACTAGCTAAGATTAACCCGCAAGATCATCGTGTTGCGGATCGCTTTGAGGTCTATTTCAAAGGGATTGAACTTGCGAATGGTTTTCATGAGCTGGACAACCCACAAGAGCAACGGGCTCGTTTTGAAGCGGATAACCAAAAGCGTAAAACGATGGGGCTGGCCGAACAGCCGATTGACTACCACTTGATAGCAGCGTTAGAGGCTGGCTTACCTGAATGTTCAGGAGTAGCGCTTGGTATTGATCGCTTGATTATGCTGGCGTTAGGCCAAGATCATATTGATAACGTGACGGCTTTTCCTTTTCCGATAGCTTAAGCTTTTAAGCTGATGTGGATTGCGCGCTTGTAGTGCGATGAGCGCGCTGAAAAACGGCAACAGTTTCTTATTATGCAATGTAAGCCCTCGCGTCTGGCTGACAACCTCGTTATACTCCTTGTCTGATTTTAAGCCCACATTGCAAGAGCACAGAATATGCAAGAGTACATCGAATTTTTCCAACACAATATGATTCTATCTTTGGCATGGGTAGGTATTCTCGTCGCCTTAATCATGAGCATCGTGAAATCAACCACGGCAGCCTATAAAGAGATCACCGCTTCACAAACGACGCTTTTAATGAATCGTGAAAACGGTATTGTTGTCGATATCCGCACGAAAGATGAATTTAAAAAAGGCCATATTACCGATGCGGTTCACATTTTACCGTCAGATATTAAATCCGGTAACTTGGCTAGCCTTGAAAAGCACAAGTCTGACCCAATCATTGTGGTATGTAAAACGGGTCAAACCGCGCAAGAGAGTGCCAACTTGCTTGCTAAAGCTGGGTTTGAGAATGTGAATTTACTGAAAAATGGTCTTGTAGCTTGGAATGAAGCGAACTTGCCATTGGTTCGTGGCAATAAATAATTCACTGATCGCGGTTATCTTGAACTGAGTGTGCTGGCTGAAAAGCCAGCATTTGATGCTAAGAGTTGTGATGTTTTCCACGTAATCGTGAGCTCATCTAGTCATTCGAAATCAGCTCGGTTAGTCTAAAAGCAACACTGAATTTGTAAGTATTTAAGGATTTAATCATGGCTGAAGCCGCACAACAAACAGCACAACAAAATTTCGCAATTCAACGTATCTTTCTAAAAGATGTCTCTTTTGAAGCGCCAAACTCACCTGTTATGTTCCAAAAAGAGTGGAATCCAGATGTGAAGTTGGATCTTGACACTCAAAGTCGTGATCTGGGTGAGGGTGTGTATGAAGTCGTATTACGCCTAACGGTGACAGTGAAAAACGCGGAAGAAATCGCGTTCTTATGCGAAGTGCAACAAGGTGGTATTTTTACTGCTGAAAAAATGGAAGCGGGTCAACTTGCTCATTGTTTAGGTGCATTCTGCCCGAACATTCTGTTCCCATATGCACGTGAAACGATTTCTAGCTTAGTTGTTAAAGGGACATTCCCACAACTTAACCTTGCACCAGTGAACTTTGATGCATTGTTTATGAACTACCTACAACAACAAGCGACTCAAGGCGAGCAAGCAGAAGCTTAATCGTTAATGACGTGAGATCATTAAGGTTGGCGTTCCACGTCAGACTTTGATGATAAAAAATGCACAAAGCATCCCAGATAATGATGGTGCGTTGTGCATTTTTTGTTTATTTCGAATGCCAATACCTCCGTTCCTTGCTACTCCGTATTGAAAGCTGTATCGGAAGGAATTTAGGTATAACATGACAACACGAATAGCAATGGACGAAACAATGACAGATCCTAACAGTATTTACGGTAAAGCGATCACCATGACAGTAGTTGGTGCGGGTTCTTACGGCACATCTCTGGCGATTTCTTTAGCACGTAACGGTGCTAATGTTGTCCTTTGGGGACACGATGCTAAGCATATGGCTCGTCTTGACGCTGATCGTGCTAACCAAGAATTTTTACCCGGTATTGATTTTCCCGATTCGCTGATTGTGGAAACCGATTTGAAAAAAGCGGTACAAGCGAGCCGCGATTTGTTGGTTGTAGTTCCGAGCCACGTATTTGGCCTTGTTATGAATAGTTTAAAGCCTCACTTACGTGATGATTCCCGTATTTGTTGGGCAACCAAAGGGCTTGAACCTGAAACGGGCCGGTTACTGATGGATGTGGCCTATGACACCATTGGCGAGCGCTATTCATTGGCAGTGTTATCTGGGCCGACTTTTGCTAAAGAGTTGGCGATGGGAATGCCTACCGCAATTTCTGTTGCTTCGCCTGACGCGCAGTTTGTCGAAGATCTTCAAGGCAAAATTCACTGCAGCAAAACTTTCCGCGTTTACGCCAATAGTGATTTTATTGGCATGCAGCTAGGTGGTGCGGTTAAAAACGTGATTGCGATTGGCGCTGGCATGTCCGATGGGATTGGCTTTGGTGCGAATGCGCGTACTGCATTGATTACGCGCGGTCTGGCCGAAATGTGCCGTTTGGGTGCGGCGTTAGGTGCTCAGCCAGAAACTTTTATGGGGATGGCTGGATTGGGTGACTTAGTGCTCACTTGCACCGATAACCAATCACGTAACCGTCGCTTTGGTTTGGCGTTGGGACAAGGGAAAGACGTGGATACGGCGCAGCAAGAAATTGGCCAAGTGGTTGAAGGTTATCGCAACACCAAAGAGGTGTGGTTATTAGCGGCGCGCATGGAGGTTGAAATGCCAATAGTTGATCAAATCTATCAAGTGCTGTATCAAGGAAAAGATGCGCGTGTTGCAGCACAAGATTTGCTGGCTCGTGATAAAAAAGCAGAACGCTAATTCATTGCTCATGATTAGGCACAAAGCCTATTAGCAATCTACATTGACGCTCTAGAGATTGGATGAGGAAGGGTGATCAACCAACGATGAAACATTGCGAAAAACTCAAAGTGTGGCAAGCCATAGTCAAAGAGGCGCGCGAGCAGTCAGAACAAGAACCGATGCTGGCTAGTTTTTATCATGCCACTATTATTAAGCATGATAGTTTAAGCTCGGCCTTGAGCTACATTCTTGCCAATAAGCTGAATACGGCCTCAATGCCAGCGATGGCGGTGCGTGAAGTGGTCGAAGAGGCATTTGCCGCAGACCCCAGCATTATGGAAGCGGCGGCGTGTGACATCTGCGCGACTGTCAATCGCGACCCCGCAGTATCTATGTTTTCAATGCCTCTACTTTATCTCAAGGGCTACCATGCCTTACAAGGCTATCGCGTCGCGAACTGGTTATGGAAGCAAGGTCGAGTGGCGTTGGCTACCTATTTTCAAAACCAAATTTCGGTAGCTTGCCAAGTGGACATTCATCCTGCTGCACGTATTGGTCGCGGCATCATGCTTGACCATGCTACGGGCATTGTGATCGGTGAAACCGCGGTGGTGGAGAATGATGTCTCTATTTTACAAGATGTAACGCTAGGTGGAACGGGTAAAGAGTGCGGCGATCGCCACCCGAAAATTCGTGAAGGCGTGATGATTGGCGCGGGTGCCAAAATTCTCGGTAATATTGAAGTGGGCGAAGGGGCGAAAATTGGTTCTTGTTCGGTGGTATTGCAAGCGGTGCCTCCGCACACTACCGTCGCTGGAGTGCCAGCCAAAATTGTCGGTCGTCCGCAAACCGATAAGCCTTCGTTAGATATGGACCAACAATTTAATGGCCGCTCTCAAAGTTTCATTGCCGGTGACGGTATTTGATTTGGTCGCGGAAAACAAAAAGGGTGATGCTCACAGAGCATCACCCTTTTTTATGGTTGGCATTAAGCCATTGCATCGAGTTCAGCAAGCACTTCTTCAGCCCAATCAACCCACGCTTGGCGAACCAGTAGGTTGCGGCGTAGTGTTAGACGCTCAAGGCGCTGTAGCTTATCGAGGGTAGCTGGTGTTGCATAGTACGCAGACTCAATCTCTTTGTAGTGAGCAACCAGTTTTTTCGATTCTTCAACTAATTCACCCAGTTGAATTCGGTAAGGTGTTGCTGGTTGTACCGAGCAAGCGATCAATTTAGCGCTAAATTCATCACGTACGGTTGGGTGAGCTGTAGGTTGGTCAAACCATTCACCTAAAGCGCTGCGACCTGCATCGGTGATGGAGTAAACTTTACGATCTGGCTTGCCATCTTGCGGTTCTAATACACAAGTGACTAGGCCTTGTTGACCCATTTTATTCAGTTCGCGGTAAACTTGTTGGTGGCTGGCTTTCCAAAAATAGCCAATGCTCGAAGAGAACTCTTTTGTGATGTCGTACCCTGTGGCATCGCGAGTGCTCAAAACAGTGAGGATAACGTGTGGTAATGACATGTCTTTAATCCAGATGGTTAATAAACTCAAAAACAACTTGCTCAAACTCGTGTTGTGCTTCTGATGGCATCAATCATGAATGAGTTTAAGCAACACCCACCGTTCTATTGACGGAGTGGGTTGTGTCACCTTAAAAAGCCGTTTATCACCTAGGATTATATGCGTGACGCATATCGACCTGCGATTTGTTATGTTTGTATGCTACCGCAGAGGAGCAGTAGTATATCTAAATAATAAGCATAAAGTAGAATACTTTGTTAGTTTAGCTTAAAAAACTGATAATATTCTCAATAATTTTTGTGATTTAAAATAAAAAGCCGCACAGAGGCGGCCTTTTAGCTAGTTTGTGAAATATAATGCTGTTACTTAGCCTGTGTTAC